>DATGFK010000051.1:0-7686 GCA_035309185.1 Aggregatilineales bacterium | reverse complement strand
TCGTGACCTTTCAAATTGCGCCGAGATGGGAATCCAGGATTATCTTATACTAATTGTACATCAATTTACGGTTAAATGTTGGCTGCTGGATTAAGAAGGTTGCATTAAGAACCCCTTAAATCATCTGCCCGTGGGGAATTCTTGCGACGGCTGGAACGCGAGTCCCGTCCTGGTGCCAATGTATGACGTATACTAAAAGACCTGAACTGAAGGGAATAGGCAAGAAAGGGGCGTTATTTTTGGGTAGGATCTTTTGGGGCGCTTTGCGGCTGCGGAATGACAGAGGGTATGGACAAATCCATCTCTTTGAACATGCGCTCCGACTCAAACAGAAAGCCTGAACTCCGCGCG
Organism: Aggregatilineales bacterium; assembly: GCA_035309185.1. Classification (GTDB taxonomy): domain Bacteria; phylum Chloroflexota; class Anaerolineae; order Aggregatilineales; family UBA2796; genus DATGFK01. The sequence continues at coordinate 7,335 of DATGFK010000051.1, read as the reverse complement.
CGTAGGAGTGGACGGTTTCCGAACGCTTTCAAATGCAAACCGGCCTGCCGCAGTGACAGTGCCAGTTCGAGACGGCGAGAGCGTGAACGCCCGACGGCAATCGCACGATCCAGGGCATCCTGCGTATCTTCGCGTCGCGTTTTGTCGCGCTCATGGATCAGGGACACCATTCGATAGAGGGCCGACAAGGTGCGCAAGTCGCCCTGATCGCCGACGAGGCCCAGGCCCATGTGTGCAAGACGGCTGGCCTGTTTGAGATCGTCCTGCGCAAAGGCAAAGCGGGCCTTCAGCAAACAGGACTCAGCTCGATACCAGTATAGCTTTTTCTCGGCAATCAGCGCATCGGCTTCCTGAACGATTTCAGTGGCGTGGATCTGATCCCCTACACAAAGATAGCTATCCGCCAGCGCCAGCAGGTTCTCGATGACGACTTTCGGAGTGGTTTTCTCCCTTAAAGTTGGTAGCGCTGTCTTAATCTGTTCAATAGCTTCGGCACACCTACCCTGATCCCGGTCCTGTTCGCGGGCTTTGTTCGACTGCCACCAGGCCATACCAAGATCATCTTCTTCGCGCATGAAGATCTGATGAGCTTGCTCAAAGCTCTCACTTCCGGCGCGATACTCGCCCCGGTATGAAAGTACTGCGCCCACATTACATAAGAGAAAACCTTGCAGCAGGGTCAAGCCAGCTTCTCCGGCCAGCTTAGCAGCTTCGCGGGCCGCTTCGAGCGCCGTGTCCGACTCGCCAGCATAGTAGGTTATCGTGGACAGATTGCCCAGTGTCCTGGCAAGCTGCTCTTTGTTATCGGCATGGCGCAGAAATGAGACCGCTTCCGACGTCCGTTCTCGGGCATCGTACAGGTTCGCGCGATCAAAATAGATCAGCCCTAGCGTCGAGGATAATTGAGCAGCGAGCAGCCAGTTGCCATCGTCACGGGCAAAGGTAAGGGCACGCTGCAATACCTGGATCGCATCGTCGGAGCCAGCCGGGATAGGCTGCCCCACAATCACAGGGCATTCACCCGCCGCATCGGTATAGACCTTGATAATCTCGGCAGGTGTCTGCGTTTTTTTGGCTTGTTCTACGGACATGAATTTGTTACCGGCTGCCCAGGCGCGTCGGATAGCACTAGGTTAAGACGAACGGGTTAAATGTGCAAATTCCGGTAGAGTCGCAATCCCCTCATTGGCCGGGGAAGTATTGGCCCTCTTCAGGCAAACTTTTTGTAAGCGGCTGCAAAGCCTGAAATGCACGCTGTTGAAGCCAGTCGTAAAGGCCCCATGTGCCCATACTGACGATTAACCCAAAAGAAACGAGTCCCAGCCCAACCGAAGTCAGTTGCGCATTTTTCAGGATGATCACCAGGAACGCGCCTGGAACCACGTAACTTCCCAATGCAGTCAACCAGCCCAGGGCAATGTTCCCGATGCTGGCGCCTGGCCGCTGCCTGGTATCCTGGAACAACTCTCGTGCGGCCAGGCTGCGCATTCGCCAGATTGGCTCAAGGGCTTGCTGGATGACGAGGAGCAATGCCCCAAGCAACACCGCCCACACGCCTGGACTCGAAATCTGTTCCCGGCTTAAATCATAGAGTCGCGCAAATGGGCCGCCCAATTCGTTAACGCTGTCGCCTAAGGGCCAGTTGACCAGATTTAAGAAACAGACAGCAAGGATTGTTACCAACGTGACTCGGAAGGCGATTTCGATTGCCATGAGTCGCCACGCGCGTATCTGAAGCAGGACGAAGTGCGCCTTCGCTTTATCGGCATTGCTGCCGGACAGTGGCTGCGAAGCCAGGCCAGTATTATCGCCCTGGCCTTGATTTTGCGTATCTTGTGTCGAGGAAGCCACGGGGATTAATCGAGCGGCACGTGCCAGGCGCGCCACATTAATGTCTGAGGCGAGCGCGGCCAGAAGGGCCGCTGCCAGGAGTCCGGCCAGCAGGTTCCGCGTCCCTTCCAGAGTGTGACTGGCATCTCGCAGCATGAAGAATCCAATACAAACGACGGCCACACAGTAGGTCAGGATCAGGCTGTAGCCCAGGAGAGCCTTCTTCGTGCGGAGCCACTTGATGCGCTGCAACCCTTCGACAAACTCAGGATTATCTTCGCTAATTCCGGCGAATGGGAACAATCTATCGAAAAGCGTTAACATGATTTCTCCGATGCACGCTGCATCAGGCTGCTTATCGGCGCGGTACGGTCTGAAGCCGCGTGGCAATGCGTTGAATGATCGCTTCGGCGACGGCGGCTTTCGTTTGTTGCGGAAGGGAGACCACGCTCCCATCGGCGCCTAGAATGGTTACGACGTTGGTATCGTACTGGAAACCAGCACCCTCTGCCGTCACATCGTTGGCAATAATGTAATCGGCGTTCTTGCGTTTTAGCTTGGATTCCGCATTGGTCATCAGGTCGTGTGTCTCAGCCGCGAACCCGATCAGGACATGAGGAAAACCTGTTTCTGCCCGTCGCTCCCCGACGGCCTGAAGGATGTCCTGGGTTCGGGTCAGTGAAAGACTCAGCGTGCTCGAACTCTTTTTAATTTTCTGCTCAGCCACCGTGCGCGGACGGTAATCGGCGACGGCGGCAGCCATGACCAGCGCGTCAGAGGCTTCTGTGGCATTCATCACCGCTTCGTACATATCTTGCGCACTCTCGACATCAATGACTGTAGCACCCACTGGCGCTTCCAGGACAGTCGGCGCGGTGATCAGCGTAACCTGGGCGCCGGCGTCCAGAGCAGCCTGGGCAACTGCATAGCCCTGCTTTCCAGAAGAACGATTGCTGACATAGCGCACTGGATCAATGGCTTCCCGCGTACCGCCTGCGGTGACGACGATGCTGCGCCCGCGAAGTTGGCCGACCTCACGGCCAAGTTGGTGCCGAATCAGGCCGACCAGCGTGGGCACTTCAGGCAGTCTGCCTCGCCCTTCCAAACCTGACGCCATTCGCCCGGATTCTGGTGGTACAACGATGATCCCTCTCTCTTGCAACCGGCGGATGTTCTCTGTCGTCGCCGGGTGGACGTACATATCACCGTCCATTGCCGGGGCCAGAAGCACCGGACAGCGGACATTGAGTGCTGTCAGCGTCAGCAGATCATCCGCAAGGCCATAGGTCAGCCGGGCAATGTGGTTGGCAGTTGCCGGTACAATTGCGAGCAAGTCGGCGCCCTCGCCCAAACCAACATGCGCGATATGGGTGGGCAGTCCGCCTGAATTGTCGGTCGCCCACATGTCCGTATAAACCGGCCTGCCGGTCAGGGCGCGGAAAGTGAGTGGCGTAACGAATCGCTGCGCTGCTTCGGTCATAATCACGTCAACCAGGGCGCCCATCTGCGTCAGTTTACTGGCGAGGTCGGCAGCTTTGAAGGCGGCAATACTCCCCGTGACCCCCAGTACAATTCGCCGCCCCTCGATCAGCGTGATTCGTTCCACTTCACTCGCCTTCCTTCGTAGCCACTTCGCTAACGGACGCAGCGGTTCGCGGGACATGCAATACACGCCAAAAGATAACCAGGGCAGAGGCCGGTAGGCCAATAAGTCCAAAGCCAAACACCAACCAGTACGCCGCGATACCGATCATCGAATCCTTATCCGTGACCAGGTAGTAAGCCAGTGAACCACAGGTGAAGAACACGAGCGAAAAGACGATGTAGGTGATGGAATTAGGCGCCGGGTATGTAATCTCGGCCATAATAGACGGCTCCGTTCCGCCGCTCTGATTGTACAGTACCCAGACGATGAAAGCACCTACCGCGATGAGGAGCGCTAACCACAAGTCCGGGATGATATTTTGAAGCATCCCGACGACCAACGCAATGAACAATGGCATTCCGGCGACAATGGCTTCCCACCACGTCATTTGCATATCCTGTTCACGAAAAAAGCGGAAGCGCGGAGTAACGATTGTGAATGTAAAACCAACGATGAACAGCGCCAGGATCATGTATTGGGTGGCTGTTTCAATAGGTACAAGCCCCCAACCGATGCGCACTTGTATGGGAAACCAGTGAACCCACACGCCCCACAAAACACCGATTGCTCCTGCAACAATGGCTTGTACAGGCGTCGGCGGCTTGCCTCGCATCACCAGGATAAAAAGTAATAAGCCATAGAGTCCGGCGGCAGTTTGAAGCCCGAACCCGTGAATAAGCAGCGCATACGGCCCGGCGGACAGATTTTCAAAAATGCTGTGGTTGATAATGGTTGACGCAACGAGTCCGTATAAACCGGCAGCCAGGAGCAAACTGGCGATGTCCCGCACCTGGAAGCGTACGATGACATCCAGCAAAATGGTGGCAAGTCCCAAATAGAGAAAAAAGAGGACGACCCAATCCAGAACGCTGTAGGCAAGCGGGTTTTGCCACATAACCAGTTCAGACAAAATCAGCAGAACCAGTGCGAGCTGCACTCTGATTCCCCAAATGGGTAGGCGTTGCCGAACACGAATGCGTTGTCGCAGACGACGCATACAAATCTCCTGCTGCCGTAGTGGATGTACTTTAATCCCACAGATTCTACCCAACCCGGCCAGGATGACCAATCTACCCGTTGCAAGTATCAGTCAGATTAAGCAAAGCGTGGCAAATTTCTTCGAGCGCGGCAGGATGATAAGCCGGCTGCTGAAAACAGGCTTGACAGGGAGTTTGGTTGTGCTAGAATACCGAACTATATAGTTTGTGCCTGTAGCTCAGTGGATAGAGCGCTTGCCTACGGAGCAAGATGTCGGGGGTTCGAATCCCTCCAGGCACGCAATAGGATTAATATCTAATCAGAAATACAATAATTAAGTATAGCCAGTTGGCTAAGATGCCTCTTGCTAGGCCGTAAAACAGCGATAGCGACTGGCTAACCAGAACCCGGCACAAGTAATGGTTTACGTGCCTGAAGGGTATAGGCTGTTGTTTCTCTCGTACCTGACAGTGAATAACGCCTGTGTTGCCTCGATGCCATAAATCGACTGGAACAACCCTTTGTTTGTGCGGCTACGATACCTTGTTCGAGGGGGATTGTCGTGTCGAAAAACCGATCAATACGGGGAATCGCAAAACCGTCCTGACACAAATTCATGCGCTCTTCCCAGCAAACGAATGCGCCCACAATTCCGAGCCGTGGCACGCCAGCGCCAGCTACTTGCCCGTCGAGCGTTTGCCACCAGAAGGCCAAAGTATTCCTGGACGGTAATATTCGATCTGCCTACTCACTTTCTATAAAAACAGTTGCGTGCTCAAGAGAGTCAGCAAATATGCGGTTCCAAGTTCCTAAAATGGTTCTTGCGTTTGAATCATCTTCAAACAGGCGGGCGTCGGGCAGTCAGCCACCTGTCCAGTTTCTTCCAGCCTGCCGTACTTCTGGTTGATCTTGAAGACTACGATTTTGTCGCTGTCCTGGTTCGCCACCAATAAGAATGTGCCCGACGGATCGATTGCAAAGTTACGTGGCGTCTGGCCTTTGGTTGGTTGGTTCTCAATGTAGGCCAAAAGGCCGGTCTTTTCGTCCACCGCAAAAATTGCGATGCTATTCTGTTTCCTGATGGAGGCATACAGAAACTTACCCGACGGTATCACATGGATGTCGGCGGCCTGCACTGGCCCGGAATAGCCCGGCGGCAAAGCTGAAATGGTTTGAAGTTTGAGCAGTGCGCCGGTCCCTGCATCATGCGAGAAAGCCGTGATCGTGCCGATGGTTTCCTGGATCAGGTAGGCAAATTTGCCGTTCGGATGGAAAACGAAATGGCGTGGCCCGGAACCTGGCTCCAGGTCTACGCTTGGCACGGTGTTAGGCATTAAACAGCCTTTTTTGGTATCGAACTGGTAAATCATGATCTTGTCCAGACCCATTTCCGCGATATATGCATAGCGGTTAGACGGATCAAGTTCAATACAGTGCGAATGGGGTCGATCATTGTTAACGCCTATGCCAGAGTATTCGACGGTGCAAGTCGTGGGTGCCAGCCCACCATCCTCGCGAATGGCAAGGACCGCTGCGTTTTTACCTTCGTACCAATTGACCAAGAGCACATAGTGATCCGAGTGGTCTACGGTCACGTAAGCACAAATAACGCCCTGTGTGACCTGTTTGTTGAGGTAAGTGATCTTACCGCTAGACTTGTCAATGCCATAAGCACTAATGGTGCTTTCCTTCCAGCCCCTTACCTCGCTGATGGCATACAGCCAGCGCTTTTGGGAATCAATTGCGAGATACGATGGATTATCAATCCCTTCAACCTCGTGCAAAGGGGTTAATGTGCCGGTAGCAGCGTCGAATTCGTACACGTAGATGCCCTTGCCTTTGGCTGAGGCATGGTAGGATAGAGGCTGTGTGTACGTTCCAACGTAGAGCAGTGTTTTCTCAGGCGTTGAATTCGACATAGAGTAGGGTCTCCTTACGGTTTCTGGGCCTAGCACTCCTTCCACTCGATAGCAAGTTAGAAACCACCACCAGAGGTGGTGGCTTAAATGTGAACCGCTCAAAGCGGTTAGTCGAGTGCCTCTCGTGGTTTATGGGAACGCGCTAGTCAAACAAGCGCAGTTGGTCAAAGCGTTTGTCTTCCTCCTCTTGTTGCTGGATGTAGCGCGAATAGTGCCTTCGTCTGCCCCAACGCTTGAGACAAAGTAGCCCGTGCCCAAAAATGTTCAATGCTAAAGTTCCTTTGTCGTCCACCATAGGTTCGGGCAATATGGATGGCGCTTTTGCCCTGCAGATAGCCCACCACTTGCGACACGGCATACTTGGGCGGAATGGCGATCAGCATGTGGACATGCTCAACCATCAGCGTCCCTTCCAATATCTCACTTTCCTTTTGTGTCGCCAAACTCCGCAGCACTGGCCCTAACTCCCGACGAATTTCACCGAACAATTTCTTGCGCCGATACTTGGGTATCCACACCACATGGTATTTACATTCCCACACGCTATGGGCTAAACTGTTTGCGTTGTTCATGTAGAACCTCCTTCACGTTGAACTTTGAGCGGTTCACGTGTTTGAGGTTCTACATCTTTCTGGATCTGTCAAACTGTTCTTGTCTCCCCGGCAAAGCCGGGGGTTTACTCTTTGAATTATGGATGACCCGGCCAATGGATAATTTGCAGGAACGGGTCGCTGTCGCATTTGAACAAGAATCCGGTCGTGTCCTGGCTTCGCTGGTAGCCCGGCTTCACGATGTAGAACTTGCCGAAGACTCCCTCCAGGATGCGCTGGTCATCGCCCTGGAACACTGGCCACAGGATGGGATTCCACACAATCCCGGCGCGTGGATCACGACTGCCGCGCGTAACTGCGCCATTGATCGCCTGCGTCGGGATAAAACGCTCGAACGTAAGAAAGCGGTGCT
>DATGFK010000050.1:0-2777 GCA_035309185.1 Aggregatilineales bacterium | reverse complement strand
AGATCTGATCAGCGCCCTGTGTGTGGCTGTAGTGGACGGCGAACGGCTGAGTAAGCCAGAACTGGTCAATTTCTGCACCCTGCTGCTGGTTGCCGGACAGGAAACCACCAAAAACTTGATCGCCAATGCCATCGTCTGCTTTACCGATCACCCCGACGCGATGGAACGATTGATCCGCGAGCCGGCCTTGATGCCCTCGGCAATTGAAGAGGTACTCCGCTACCTGCCGCCGGTCTGGTTTATCTTCCGCCAGACTCGAACGGACGTTGAACTGGCAGGCCAGCACATTCCAGCCAACCAGATCGTGCTGGCCTGGAACGCCTCAGCCAACCGCGATCCGGCCCAATTTCCCGCTCCCGACCGCTTTACTATCGAGCGCGAGCCTAATCGCCACCTGGCCTTTGGACATGGCATCCATTTCTGTGTGGGCGCTCCGCTGGCTCGCCTGGAAGCGAAAATCGCCTTGCCAATGCTGCTGCAACTTCGAGATCTCCGGCGGATGGAGGGTTTCCCGCTTAGGGTCGATACTGGGGTCGTCTTTGTGATTCAATCACTGCCAGTCACCTTCCAACCTCAGGCTGCCATTTAGGAAAAGACCAGTGAGAGGAGCTCGATTATGGCAAATGACGACAACATACCCAGCTTTGCGCGGGACATCCAGCCGCTGTTCCGCGAAAGCGACAGAGAATCAATGGAGTTCGTCTTTGATCTCTGGAACTACCACGACGTCCGCGCGCATGCCGAGGACATCCTTGAACGCCTGGAAGATGGCTCGATGCCGTGCGATGAAGAGTGGAGCGAGGAGCACATCAGCCAATTTCGCCGCTGGATCGAAGCCGGGATGCCCGCGTAGCGCTCACGTTGACAGCCTACATACCAAATGGTATATTTTAAGGCGCGTGACGATGTGTTTTTTTGTTTCACCGCGTATGACCGCCTACTTGTGGGGGAGCTGGTCATGTGCTATTATAGAACATACGTGCTAATCGTATTCAAGGAGGTTAAAGATGGCGAGTGGTAGCTACGCCAAAAAATCTATATCCCAGGAGCCTGCACAAACGCAAATTCCCCCACGCGCTACACGCCAGCTTCCAGCGACGAAGGAAGAAAAAGAGACATCAAAGGCGCTGCCAATAGTACGTCCGCCGCGAGTGGTTGACGAATTTGAAGAACATCCCCTGGCCCGCCATACCCCCTGGTTAGGCCGCTTGTTTTTATGCATACTTGTTGTCAGCGTATTTATAGCGATATTCATTTCCGCCGGTATCTTTCAAAGGTCCGGCGTTCCACAGCTCGTAATTGCGCCGGGCGCGCAAGTCTTCCCTATTCAAGTGGGTGGTACTCTAGGCGCCGTCAATACCTGGCAGCACAGCAATGGGCCTCTGCCTGCCAAAACGCCAATTCCGACACAGACAGGTCCCTATTCGGTCATAGGCAAACCCTCGCTGAGTGTGGATTTCATGAACCAGGTTCTTAGCTACTACCATTCTCCGGCAGCCGGTAAAGCCCAGGCGCTCTACGATGATGGCTTGAAGTATGGTTTAGATCCCGCGTATGCCCTGGCTTTCTTCATGCATGAAAGCACCTTTGGTACTGCCGGTGTGGCGCGCGCAACGCTTTCGCTGAGCAATATGCGCTGCGTTCCCGAGTATGCCTGCTTCAATGAAAATGGAGGATACGCCCAGTTCAACAGTTGGGAACAAGGCTTTGAAGCCTGGTTTAAGCTCATCCGCAATCTCTACATTGCGCAGTGGGGCCTGGTCACTATTGACCAGATTATTCCGGTCTATGCGCCTTCCAGCGACCATAACGACGTGAAGGAGTACATTGCTACGCTCAAGCACACTGTTGATACCTGGCACGCGGGCATTATTCAAGTAACCTGATCATGCTGTAATCAACCCTTGTTCTAGAGCCTTGCTCAACGCCTCGGTACGACCGGATACGTTGAGTTTCTGGTAAATGTTTGCCAGGTGAAAGTTAACCGTCCGCTCGCTTACATGTAAGCGAGCGGCGATTTCTTTGTTGCGCAGCCCTCTTGCCAGTTGTTGCAAGACCTCCTGTTCCCGTGCCGTCAAGGTCTCATAGGGATAATTTCCACGCCCCTGCCTGCCAAAGCGCGCGAGCAGCCTGCCCGCGAGTTGAGGTTGGATCGGCATCTCCCCGCGCGCCACTTCCCGTATGGCCTGGGCAAGTTCGTCGGGCGCAATGTCTTTCAGTACGTAGCCATCGGCTCCTGCTCGCAGCGTCTCGTAAAGATACTCCTCACGCTCCTGGGCCGAAAGCAAGAGGATCCGCGCATTGAGATTAAGCTGCTTGATCTGTTTCAAAGCCTCCATGCTTTGTCCATTGGGCAGGTGGGCATCCATGAGCACAACCTGCGGCCCCAATTCCAGTGTTTCGCTCACGGCCTGCACGCCATCGGCTGCCTCTCCTATCACTTTCAGGTCAGGGTAACTCTCCAGGAGGCGGCGCAGACCGGCTCGTGATACTGCCTGGCCGTCTACTACCAGAACATGGACCTGCTCGAAGAAAGGAGGTTCTTCTAGCGGCAGGGCTGAGGGCGCGCTAAATTGCGCCCCGGCATTGGGCGTCGTGTAGGGAATGCGCGCCTGCACGCGCGTCCCCTGCTCAGCCTGCACGTTAACTTCTAATGAGCCTCCAAGCTGCTCGATGCGATAGCGCAGATCAATGTAGGGATGCGTTGCCTCGTTTCCAATCTCCCCGTTACGCCCATCTTCCATTGTAGGGCGAAAATGCGGGACAGGTGTTTCTTC
>DATGFK010000049.1:0-3529 GCA_035309185.1 Aggregatilineales bacterium | reverse complement strand
GGAAACCAGCGTAGACTCCCGGCAAACGTCCAGGCGTTTCACGTCGCGAGAGAGCATCCAGAAATAGCTTAGAAGCCAGTGGCCTGCGGTGATGGGTTGCGCGGCGCGTAAATGCGTATAACCTGGCATCAGGGTTGTGACGTGTTGCCGAGCCTGTTCCAGCAGCGCGCTTTGCAGCGCCAAAACTGATGATCTTAGCCGAGCAATCGCATCCGCCTGCCACAATCGAACATCGGTTGCTACCTGGTCGTTTCGGCTTCGGCCCGTATGCAGTTTACCCGCCACCGCGCCGACGATTTCCCCTAAACGTCGCTCAACCGCAGTGTGGATGTCCTCGTCGCCGGGCGCAGTGGCGAACGTTCCCGCCGTAAACTCTGCGACGACCTGCTCAAGTCCGCCTACGATAGCCTGGCTTTCCTCCTCCGTCAGCACACCAGCCTTTGCCAACGCAACGGCGTACGCAGCGCTCCCTTGCGCGTCGAAGCGATACAGTCGCCTATCGTAGGGGAGGCTGTCGTTTAGCTTGCGGAGCGAATCGGCAGCTTGCTGCTCGTAGCGCCCATGCCACAGCGTTTGGCCGTGGGAGGTATTGGCTGCTTTGTCTTGTGATGTTTTCGTCACCGTGTCCTGTCCGATCTAATTTAACGCTCCAGTCACAATCCTGAATCCAAGATCACCGGTGCGTTCTTCGACAGGTGAACCTCGCTTGGCAGTGCTAACGTTGACCTGGAAATCATGCCACGAACCCCCACGGATCGTTCTCGGCAAAGCGCTAGTCGCGGTGTTCGCGCCTGTATCATGTTCTGAGAGTGTCCACTCCCAGACATTACCTAACATATCGTATAAACCGTAAGGACTGACCCCTTGCTTGTATCGATCAACGGGCGTTGTCTGACGAATGTTGCTTTCCCTCGTATTGCATCGCGTGCGGTCAAAGCCATCGCCCCAGGGGTAGTCTTGTCTGCCTGGCCCCTGCGAGGCAAGTCGCCACTGGTGGTTAGTTGGGAGTGTGATAGTCAAATGGGCCTTGTTGGAAAGCCACTGGCAAAACGCCATCGCCTCGTACCAATTGACCATTTCACGCGGGCAGGTAGCCACGTCAAATTGAGGCGCAGCTGCCGATGGATTGGCTCGGTGCCAGTCACGGCATGTTGCTGAGATATTCCACCAATTTGCGTCGTAATAGCCATCGGGCGCATCTATAAAAGCCTGATACTGTGCATTCGTGACTGGATATTTTGAGATACGAAATGCCTGAACCCGCGTGATTCCGGTAGTAACCACCATATTAGCGGTGGGAACCTCGCACCATTCCAACATTGGCAGCACGAATGGAGCCGAATTATCAGGAGTAATAGTTGGCTGCTTTGAAGCAACGACAGCCTTTGCTCCGGTCGGGCCTTCCAAGGCCTGGATCAGTCTGTCCATATCTGGCCGAAAATCTGGGTCACGACGTATTGCCATTCCATTGCGATACGCCAGATTAGCAAGATTGGGAGGTAGGACCTTTTCTGTGGGCATATTAGCGCCGTTAACGAGAAGAGGAATCACCGAAATATCGCGTTTCAGGGCTGTTTCAACCTCAACACGGACAAAGTCGCGTGGGTCATCCAGGCGTCGTGTGCCTGACTCATCGGTAACGGTCAACCATTGAGGGCCGATGACGACAAGCATCACGCTACACTGACTCACGGTGTCTTCAAGATATTTTTTGAAGTCTACGCCAAAAGGGATGTCATCCACATCGCGGAAAATCGACTCGCCACCAATACGTGCAGTGAGCCAATCATGGATTCGCCCCGTAACGTCGGCGCTGTCATCGCGGCGATAGGAAATGAATATCTTGGGCATGGTAGAGTTTGTTAACCCCCAATGACACGTCGTTTTGAACAATGCAACCCTTGCTGATCATTATGCAATGCCCTTGCAACAGTGGCAAACTTTAGGCGTCAAAGGCCATGCGTCTTCCGGCATATTTGTGCCGATTGAGGCGAAATTACGTTCTATAGTGCCCGTTGATGTCCACGTAATCGTGGGTCAGGTCGCACGTCCAGATCGTATGTTCGGCACTGCCAAGCCCTAGCTCGAGCCGCACATGAATTTCTGGCCCCGCTGCGATAGCGTTGGCGCGAGCCTCATCATACTTGAGTGGCGTGCCATTGGCGACCAGTTGTAGATCGTCGTACCACAGCGCCAGTTTACCCTGTTCAAGAGGAACACCGGCCCGGCCTGCCGCCGCAACGATGCGTCCCCAGTTAGCGTCGCCGCCATAAAATGCTGTCTTGACCAATGGCGATGTGGCGATGGCATTGCCGACCTGCCGGGCGTCTTCAGGCGATTTCGCACCCATGACCTGTACGGTGATAAAGCGCGATGCGCCCTCGGCATCCTTCACGATGGCCTGTGCCAGTGAAATACAGACGGCAGACAGACAGCCCGTAAAACGCTCATACTGCGCCTCGGCGATGGCTATGCCGCTGGCGCCGCTGGCAAGCGTGAGTACGCTGTCGTTAGTGCTCATATCGCCGTCCACCACAATGCAGTTAAAGCTGCGTGAGACGGCTTCTTCAAGCGCGCGTTGCAGCAGGGCTGGTTCGATCACTGCATCGGTGGCGATGGCACACAGGAGGGTCGCCATATTGGGCGCAATCATCCCAGCGCCTTTGGCGATCCCGCTGATCGTAATGCCGTCAAAATCAATATTGGCGGCTTTGGGCTGCGTGTCCGTGGTCATGATGGCTTTGGCGGCGTCAGCCCAACCGTCGGGCCGCAACGCCGCCGCAGCGACCCGGATACCTGCCGCCATCTGGGTCATGGGTAGCTGAACGCCGATGACACCCGTAGACATGACCAGTACATCATCCACGTCGGATTGGAGTTCGACGGAGGTTCGTGCAGCGCACTGCCTGGCATTGCGCAAGCCTTCTTCTCCTGTGCAGGCATTAGCGGAGGCTGTGTTGATCAGGATTCCGCGTATGCCCTTTGGCATATTCTTGATACGTTCCTGGTCAATCAATACGGACGCCGCTTTGACGTGGTTTGTCGTAAAAACCCCTGCCGCTGCGCAGGGGTTATCAGACGCGATTAAGGCCAGATCGGGCGAGGACGGTTTACCAAAAGCTGCGCGCAGCCCCGCGTCAACGCCGCTGACCCGGAAGCCTTTTACTGGCTTCGCATATTGCCTGACTCGTTCGAGGTGTGGCATACGGAATACAATATCCTTCCTCAGTCACGCTTGAACTTGTCGAAATCGGGTTGGCGGTAGTGGCTGTGGCCGTCGCCTTCAATTGCCAGCATGGCCTCGACTTTGTTGGGCAGCCCGAACAGGTGGATGAAGCCTTCAGCGTCCTTCTGATTGTAAATGTCCATCTGTCCAAAAGAAGCGTAGTCCTCGCGATAAAGGCTGTTCGCAGAGCGGCGGCCCGAAATCGTCACGTTCCCTTTGTACAGATCCAAACGCACTTCGCCGGTTACATTGCGCTGAGTCACGTCCACGAAGGCGTCAAGCGCTTCTCGCAAGGGACAGAAC
>DATGFK010000048.1:0-8358 GCA_035309185.1 Aggregatilineales bacterium | reverse complement strand
AGGACAATAACGTCATAGCGGCTTTGGTCAGGCACAGATTGTGCTCCTAGCCGGAGATGAAACGAACCACAAACAGGAGCAGCAGATTCACGACGACCTGGCAGATGATACTGGCGAACAGTCCTGCCCGCCGTCGCACATAAGCGTATATCGTGTTCACGAAAAGGAACGCAATGGCGATCACCAGCGCGACCAGAGTCGTATTGCTAAAATCCAGCCTTGGAAAGAGCTGCGGAAAAAACAGCGCGATTGCCCAGAAACCGCCAGCCAAAGCGGTAAATACTGGCCCTCGCACCGCCTGCACAGTCAGACGGAAGTACAGCCCTTCGGCAATCGGCATCACGAAGGTAAGCATCTGGAAGGCCAGCACGTCGCCCGAGCGGCCAAACATTTTTTGTGAGAGCAACTGCAACTGTGGCGCGCCAATACCCATCAGCGGGAGGCCAATCAGTGCGCCCATGCCCAGGCCGATCACGACTTCACGCAGACTGACTGCTTCGAGACCGATCTTTTCCAGGCCAATAAAGAGAACGGCAATCGTTGCCATCGCCGTCCACGCCACGGTGTAACGTACCTCGGCGGCCAAATTGTTCAGACCCAGGAGGATCACGGCCACCAGAACAAAGTACAGCAGCGCCGGATCAAGGGCGCGGGGAGGCTGCTCAAGGTGTTCCGGCAGTCCCTCCTGCGGCACACGTTCCGGTTCCGGCGTTTCGGCTTGCGGCATATGTTCTGGCGCGGGCTGCGCCGCGCCGGATTCCGGGCGTGGGCGGTGCTCCACAGGCAGATCGGTCATGATCGCTCGACGGCACTACTAGAACGCTAGTAGCGCCGCACCACTGCCTTGTAAACCGTTGGCTGGCGCGCCTGCAAGGTCTGGAACTCCTCTCGGTAGCGACGGACTTCATCCAGGTCAATGCGAGCTACACAGTAGCCTTCGGTAGATGTATCGGTTCCTTTGGGGCCTTCTGCTTTCTTGCCTGCGGCAGAAGCAGCAGAAGCCGCACTTGCCGCCGGAGTGCCAGCGGAAACACTACCTTCGGCCTGGGGGGCTGGGGCTGTCGCAGGAGTGGCGCCAGACGCAGCCGGGACTGCCGCCGAGGCAGGTTCTTTGGATGTTGTGGTGGTCGTCGCAGCCGCTTTCGGCGCTTCCAGCGCCTTCTTCAACTCGGGCTCATTTTCAAGCGATGCATAAATGCGCCCACGCGGCCCGACAATCATGCTCTCGCCGCCGAAGCGCATCGTCACGTCGGAACCGACGCGGTTGGCGGCGGCGACAAATAGGGCATTTTCGTAAGCGCGCGCCCGTACGTAGGTCTTCCATTCGTCCATGCTGTTGCTTTCCCAGTTTGCCATGACGCATAGCAGTTCCGCGCCGTCTAGCGTCATCGCGCGGGAAACCTCAGGGAAGGCTAAATCCCAGCCCAGCATCAGGCCTACTTTGCCGATCTCGCCGGTGTCAATCACGGGCAGTTTGAATCCTTCGCGGAAGGCCATGCGCTCTTCGCCGCGCAGGTGTACCTTGTGATAGGCGCCCAGCAGTTCACCCTCCGGGCCGACCAGCACCGCCGAATTGTAGAGGATGCTCTCGACCTTCTCCTTGGTGACCAGTCCGAAGGCGATGTAAACGCCTGCGTCGGCAGCCCGTTGGGCCATCAGGTTGATTGCCGGGCCGGGAACACGCTGGGCCAGTTCGGTAAAGCGAACGCCAAGTTCATAACCGCTCGTCACCAGCTCAGGGAAGACGATCAAGTCTACCTTTTGCTGGGAGGTAATCTTGGATACAAAATCGGACATCTTCACCAGGTTGTTTTCAGAATTGCCGAGTTCTGGCTTCATCTGAACCGTGGCAACCGTGATTTCGCGCATTTATGCTCCTAAATTTTGGGATGAACAGTGGTTGGTAGATTCACAACAGACGCACGCACGATAACTTTTGTTGTGCGGTTTGTCAAGCCGCGAAATGGTCATTCTTCCTCTAGAGTTCCGCAAAGTTCGCGGCGATTTGTGCTGATGTTACAAATTAGGCTCATCGCCAGGACGAACTGCTATAATTATGGGGCAAAGTTTTAATTGGGGCTAATTTGTTTTCTTAGCCTCCTCCTTAGAAAAATATAGAAAAGGCCAGCGCGTGTTACCGACCCTAGCTAAGAAGCCTTGTGTACTTTACATAGAAGACGATTCCACCTCTCGCCAGCTTGTCCAACGTATTCTGAGCCTCGACTTTGATGTGATGACGGCGCAAAATGCCCTGGAAGGGCTGAGCATGTTGCAGCGCCGTTTGCCGGATATTGTCCTGACGGATTTGAATCTGCCCGACCTTAGCGGAGAGGTCATTGCCTCCCGAATCCGTGCGATGGCCCATCGTCCGATCCCGATTGTGGCACTTACAGCGCAGACCGATAAGAGGTTCCGCAACCGGGCGATTGCGGCGGGCTGCATCGGTTATATCACCAAGCCCATTGAGGCTGCATCGCTTAGCGCAACGGTCAAAGACTTTCTGAATGGGCAAGTAGAGGTCATCGAGGAAGTTGACCACAAACGCGCTACCGCCGAGATACAAGCTGATTTAACGGAACAGCTTGAGAAGACTCTACGGCAGGTGCAGGAAGACAACGCCGCGCTGCGTAACCTGGAACGTGCCAAAACCGCCTTTTTGACGCAGGTATCCCACGAACTGCGCACGCCGCTGACGGTGCTTTCTGGCTATATTCAGATGCTTAACCAGCAGCTCATGACCGACGAACACGTCACCAACATGCACCGGGATCTCTCGGCAGCGTCCGTTGACGGCGTGAAACGGCTGACGAATATCATGAATGAGATCATGGTCATGGCACGGCTGGCCTCCAATCAGCTTGACGCTTCCAGGGCGCCAATTCACGTTGGGGAACCGATTCAGGAAGCCATCAACGAGTATGCGCCAGCATTCCAGCAGCGAAAATTGACCTTGGAAAAAACCGGAGAAGGTTGGAGCCAGGCGCTCATGGCCGACATTACCCTGGTACGCATGGCCGTGAGCAACCTTCTCAGTAATGCCATCAAGGCCACGCCAGATGGCGGAAAGATTACGGTCTGCGTCAAGGGCGAGACTTATCACGTCCATGTCAGTATTGCGGATACTGGCGTGGGAATCGATTCGGATCACATTCCGCTGCTATTCAAACCATTTTTTACCACGATAGACGTTACCCGTGGCAAGACCAGCAAAACGGAGTTTCAGGGCATGGGGATGGGCATGGGGCTGACCATCGTTACCAAGATCATTGAGGCGCATCATGGTCAAATCTGGGCGGAAAGCACCGGTCATGACGAGCAGAAATTTCCCGGTAGCACCTTCCATGTATTGCTGCCACTCCCGGACTTGACGGCGAGGACATGACGGTGGGAAGCCCGAATTAAAGTGCCGTTGCTGACTACTGTTGGCTCATCCAGGCGACGTGATTCTGCCACACTTTCTGCCACAACAGTTCCATGTCTGACAGATGCAGATCGAACTGATCCTCAAGTGTTTCTTGATAGGCGGCTTTGTCTTCGATCATGTCCTCGCTGACGCCCGTCGCCGTCAAACGGCGCAAGACACAGCCTCGCAGCGTGATGATCCCTTCTGGCATGAAGCGATGGCATACCGTGAGCTGCACAAAGCTCGATTCGGGCGAGGATTGGAGCCAATCGCAGCGCTCGGCAAAGTCCGCTAGCAAATGGCCTTCCAGCGTAAAGTCGAAGCCGTCGCCACTATCCGCGTGATTCTGAAAAAGCCAGCGGCCATTGTCATGGCTCAAGCTGTAGCTCAGAAAGCTCTGCTTATACACCGCAGCTTTGAGCGGCAGTGGATCGAGAAATCCGTTGCCAAAGCCCACGTCCGCCAGGTAGGGCTGATCGAGCGATCCGCCGGTGACGAGCAGAACCAGGTGATTGCCTTCGGAAGCTTTGCGACCAGCCTGGCGTCCTACAGTGCCGGCCAGCAGAGTCACCTTGAAGCCGACCTCGCGCAGCACCCAGGCGAACAGGCCGTTCATCTCGTAGCACCACCCGCCGCGCTTGGCCGTGACCAGTTTGTCGAAGATCACTGTTGGATCAAGCGATAGGCGTCGTCCAAAATGAATATCCAGATTTTCGTAGGGAATGCGCATCAGATGGGCACGATGAAGGCTGCTGAGCGTTGCGAGACCGGCGCTCACCGGGCGATCATAGCCAATACGCTGGAGATAGGCGGATAGCGGATTCATGTGAGGTAGATAGGACGACACAGTGTTGTTGTCTCTCTACTGCATCACGAGGTAGTAGATGATGTCGAGGGCAGTGACATTGCGATTGCGGAAGCGATGATCAATGTAGGGAGTTGGCACCTGTCCAGGGCCGTAACGCTTGACTCCAACTGCGCCGGTGTCGCGCACACTCGCGTAATATAGCATGATGGTGCCGCCATCGTGGTGCGGCCACTCCTTCATTGTCACCTGGATGCCCGGAGCCAGCGGATTGCGTGTCCCGCCGATGAACTCTCGCCATTGTTCCGGGGGCAGCCAGAGCGCCGCATTGTCCAACTTGAGAACGTTGGAGAGACCGTCAACCGATTCCAGCGCGCCATAAAAATAGCCCGGCCAGCGCGATACCACGTCGCGCAGGGCCTGACGAATCGCGTCTCCTTCTCGAATAATGTTCGTCACTTGCTTTAACACCGGACAAGCCGCCCCTACTATTTCACCCATCGTAAGCAGTGCCCTGAAATCCGACCCGGCGGGAGTCACGCTGGCCGGAACGACAACCGTAAATGCATCTTTGCCCCTCAAAAAATCCAGCGTTTCGCGCGTAGGCATCGTATCGTCCTGGATCAGGATCGCCATCAATACGTTGCCTGCCGTGTCCAGAAGCGCAACGTCGGCAAACCGCCCCGCACCGCCGCCCCATTGGTAGCCTTCGTGGACTGGCCCACCCCCGGCCAGGACATCCGCGCTGTGGCTTTTGCCGCACCTGGCG
Organism: Aggregatilineales bacterium; assembly: GCA_035309185.1. GTDB lineage: Bacteria > Chloroflexota > Anaerolineae > Aggregatilineales > UBA2796 > DATGFK01. Next base: position 3,381 of record DATGFK010000048.1, on the reverse strand, counting down.
CATGTCCATTCAACCTTTGCTACCTGATGTTTCTGGACCGCGTCGCGCAGTTGGAGGGTAATCCAGCGACCCAGCGCGGCACGTGTCACAGCCTCTGACGTGCAACCCGTCTCCTGTTCATGGCTGAAATGATGTTGAAGTTCCTCGCCCAGGCGGGCAATCATGGGGCTGTGGCACAGCGGGCAGGTGTAGTGGCGTCCTCGAACGGCCTGTGAGATCTGCGCGGGAAAGCCCATTTCGTCCAACGCCCAGCGATAGAGGATGAGCTTGCTCGCCAGCGGTTTATCCACGATTTCACCCTCCCGCCTGAATCATCATTGTAGAGTGTTTGAAAAACCTAACCTGACAGTGGCCTGACGTTCTGCTGCCGGTGTCGTTCGATCTTGATCGCGCCGTGCTTTCAAGGGATCAACATAATCTTGCCGCTGTTTCCGCCCTGAAAAGTCTCGTAGGCTTGCTTGAAATCGGCCATTGCAAAGCGGTGCGTCACAAGCGGATCGAGCGTCAGTGCGCCCGCTTCCAGCAAGCCACGCGCCATATACCACGTCTCCCACAGCCGCCGCCCCGCGATTCCGCGCGCGATAACACCCTTCAAGATGATATTCTCGTTAACGTCAAATGAAAATGGCGCAGAGACCAGGCCAAGCAGCGCTGCGGCGCCGCCGCTCTTGAGCGCGGCAAAACCCTGCTTGATAGCGCTCGGCGCGCCGGACATTTCCAGGAGCACGTCTACGCCCTCATGATCGGTTAGCTCGTGGATTATGGCAACCACATCTTCTTTGGTCGCGTCCAGCACGCGATCCGCGCCCATCTTGTGTGCCAGGTCGAGCCGGTACTGACTGATGTCCGTGGCAAAGACAGCCCGGGCGCCGACGGCTTTCGCCACGGTGATCGCCATCAGCCCGACGGGGCCGCAGCCCGTGACCAGGACAAACTTGCCGCCCACGTCCTGCGCCATGACGGCATGGATGGCATTGCCCAGGTTCTCCTCAAGGACGGCAATTTGCAGCGGCGTGCTGGTGGGGTTCGGCCAGACATTCTGTGACGGGATCGCGATATAGTCGGCAAAACCGCCATCGCGATCCACGCCGATAATCTTCGTGTTTTCACAGATGTATTCGCGTCCGGTGCGGCAGTAAAAGCAATGATTGCACACGACGTGGCTTTCCAGCGAACACAACTGGCCCACTTTTACGCTGTCCACGTCTGAGGCGACTTCTACGACCTCGCCGGTGATTTCGTGGCCGACGATCAAAGGCGGCTTGAGGCGCTGCTGCGCCCATTCATCCCAGTTGTAAATGTGAAGGTCTGTTCCGCAGATCGAGCCTGCCATGACTTTCACCAGCACTTCGCCAGGTTTGATCTGCGGAACCGGGTAATCTTCGATGAATGTCAGGCCCGGCGCGCGTTTGGCTTTGATGATGGCTTTCATGGTCTTCGGCAGTGACATAAATGATCCTGTCTGTTGAGTGACCTGTTGCACACTCTAGAGTGTACAGCCCCTCATGCCCTTTTGACGATCTTCTGAAACGCTGCGATGGTTCGGCGCCTCAAACGCTCACTTCTGCACCAGGTAGTTGCCAATTGCCAGAGCATCCATGCGCGTCCGCATGAAACAATCAATCGCTTCCTGCGGCGTGCAGACAATCGGCTCGTTTTCATTGAAGGACGTGTTGAGGATGAGAGGGGTGCCGGTTAAATTCCCGAAGGCGTTGATGAGCGACCAGTACAACGGCGCGTGCTGGCGATCCACCGTTTGCAGGCGCCCCGTGCCGTCCACGTGGGTGATGGCCGGGACTTCGGCCCGCTTTTCAGGCAACACGTTGTAGACCTTGATCATGAATGGGTCTGGATAGCTCTGGTCGAAGTAAGCGGATGTGGCTTCCAGCAGCACCGATGGCGCGAAAGGGCGGAACTTTTCGCGGTGTTTGATTCGGGCGTTGAGAATGTCCTTCATGTCGTCGCGGCGAGGGTCGGCAATGATGCTGCGATTGCCGAGCGCGCGCGGCCCCCACTCCATTCGTCCCTGGAACCAGCCCAGCACGTTGCCGTCAGCGACGATCTCCGCTGCGCGCTTCACAAGCATGACTTCATCGAGGGTAACACAGTCGAGACCGCGTGCCGCGAGGGCCACCTGAATCTGATCGTTGCTGAACTGGGGGCCGGTGTAGGAGTCGTTCATGACGAAATTCCGGGGGTTGCCTAGAACCTGGTGGTAGATGTAATAGCAGACTCCCAGCGCCGTTCCGGCATCTCCCGATGAGGGTTGAATATAAATGTCGGTGAAATCAGTGGCAGGCAGGACTTTGCCATTAAATACGCTGTTGAGCGCGACTCCACCGGCCATACACAAGGCGCGCTGACCTGATTCGGCCTGGAGTTTGCGCACCAGGGCGAATTCAGCTTCTTCCAGCATCGCCTGAAGCGAAGCGGCCACATCCATGTGCTGCTGTGAGATTTCGCTACGCGGCACGCGCGGATCACCGAGCGCTGCGCTTAACTTCGAGGAGAACAACATTCCGAGCGTCGGTTCGCCGTCTTCCCAGGTCATCGAAGCGCCTTCGGCATGATGGACGAAGTAGTCCAGATCAAGGTCAAATGTGCCGTCGCGCTGTACTCGGACGATCTTGCGCATCAAATCCATGTGGAGCGGCTTGCCATAAGGCGCCAGGCCCATCACTTTCCCTTCGTCACCGTACTTGACGAAGCCGAGCCACTGGCTGATGGCGGTGTAAAAGATCCCGAGCGAATGGGGAAAGTTGATCTCAGACTTGACCTCGAACTGATTGCCTTTGCCGCTTCCCCACATGGTCGTGACAAAATCGCCCGCGCCGTCCACGGATAGGACAGCCGCCTCGTCAAAAGGCGAGACAAAGAACGCGCTTGCCATGTGGGCGCGGTGATGTTCGACATTGTGGAAAGTCGCTTTCAAGCTGTTGGCCTCAACGCCAAGACTTTCACTGAGTACAGACTTCAAATCGCTGACCTTCAGGACATTTTTCAGCCGATCTGTGACCAGGTTTAAGCTGGGACGACGCTTAAAAGCATAGAGGGCCATCTGGAAGAGGTGGGCATTCGGGTTGCGCGAAATACCGATGTGGTCGAGGTCTTGCGGCTCGATCCCGGCTTCGCTCAATACGTAGCGAATAGACTGGACAGGGAAACCTGCCCAATATTTGATTCGATTAAAGCGTTCCTCTTCGACAGCGGCGATGAGCTGACCGTCTTTGATCAAGCAGGCCGAAGCCCCGCCGTGGTAGGCATTGATGCCAAGAATGTACATGAACTGGCTCCTCGGAAACGTTGTGATATATGGTCAGTTACCTAACCACAGGGAATTATAGATCGCCCACTTGCTGCTGTCAGTTTCCCAGTACGGAT
>DATGFK010000047.1:0-3692 GCA_035309185.1 Aggregatilineales bacterium | reverse complement strand
GCGGGGCAACCGGGATTGGAAGCAGTACGGCGACGTCGGCGTTAAGGTCCAGGGTGACCTGCTCATCTTCAACTACACTGTCCAGGCCCAATTCAAGGCGGCGTGGAATTTCTTCGAGCGCGTGAGTCGTGGCCTGATCCTCAACTTCCGTACTGGCGAAGTTGCCGCCCGCCCCTTCGATAAGTTCTACAACTGGCTGGAAGGAGGACGACGTGCCAATGGGCATATCGTCGTGGTGACCGAGAAAGTGGACGGCAGCCTGGGCATCCTCTACCGCACGGCGGGCGAATACCGTATCGCCATGCGGGGTAGCTTCACCAGCGCTCAAGCACTGTGGGCCACACAGTTCCTCGGCAATCATTTTGACCTGACAGGATTGAGCGACGTGTTGACGCTCCTGTTCGAGATCGTCTACCCCGACAACCGGGTCATCCTGGACTATCAGGGCCGTGAAGACCTGGTGCTGCTGGCGGCTCGTAATCGTCATACAGGCGACTACCTGCCCTTCTTCCCCGACGTGCAGGAGATAGCCGCCCGCTATGGTTTTTCGCTGCCCAGGGTGCTGGCATTCAACAACCTGGCACAGATCTTCGAAAGGACGGGCGCACTCGGCGTGGAAGAAGAAGGGTACGTGGTGGAATTCTCCGATGGCAGCCGCTTCAAGTTCAAGGGAGATCGCTACCTGGAGCTTCAGAAGCTCGTCACAGGGCTGACCTACAAGAACGTCCTGCGGGCCATGAGCAATAACGCGCTGGACACCGTCTTGCACACCATTCCAGACGAGTTCCTGGTGGAAACACGGGGGTGGATCGCAAGCATCCAAACGGCGCTGGCAGAGACGAAAGGTGCTGTCGAATCCACCTTTGCCCAGGCACCGAAAGCCTCCCGCAAAGATTTTGCGCTTTGGATACACGCCAACGCACAGGATCTGTCCTCGTACCTGTTTGCAATGCTGGATGAACGCGCTATCGAGCCGCTGATTTACAAAGCGCTACTCGACCAGGCGCCCAGTTCATTGTCCACAATGGCTGACGATGGCGCCTGATCTGGGCAATTGTTCCTGAGAACAGCTTACGGCAACTTGGCCCATAAATGGATCATGCCATCCGCGCCGACTGTCGCCATTTGATGACCGTCGGGGCTCCAGGCCAGCGCAGCGACATTTGTGCCGATCTCAGTCTGCGCTTTTCCAGTTCGAGTATTCCAAAAGGTGGCCTTGCCGTCGCATATCGTGGCAACTTCCTGACCGTCGGGTGACCAAACCAGCGGTATGCTCGCAGGAGTATGACAGGGAATGCCCTCGATAATCAGATACAACCAGAAAAGGACTATTCATTGGCATCACAACTTGTAGACATTGGGATAAACCTGATGCACAAATCATTTAATGTGGATCGCAGCGAAGTTTTGGCGCGTGCGCATACGGCAGGGGTCACCCGGCTCATCATCACGGGAACTTCAGAGCGAAGCAGCCAGGAGGCCGCCACTTTTGCACAAAAGCATCGAGGCGTTTTGTACGCGACGGCAGGCATCCATCCGCACGATTCCAAACACTGTACACCCGCCACGCTGACAGTCCTGCGCACTTTGGCAAAGTACCCTGAAGTTGTTGCCATTGGCGAATGCGGACTGGACTACAATCGCGATTTTTCACCCCGTCCCATCCAGGATCAGTGGTTCGAAGCGCAAATCCAATTGGCCAGTGAACTCAAAATGCCGCTCTTTCTCCATGAACGTGATGCACATCAGCGCTTCGTTGAAATTCTTTCCAGGTATTCCAATGCGCTTGCAAAAGTGGTTGTACACTGCTTTACGGGGACGGCTGAAGAACTGGACAAGTACCTATCGATGGGTTTCTACATTGGCATCACGGGCTGGATCTGTGATGACCGACGTGGAACGCATTTACGGGCTCTTGTGCGACGCATTCCGCTGGATCGGCTTATGCTGGAAACCGACGCCCCGTTTTTGACTCCCAGAGATCTGCGCCCGCAACCCGCAGATAGACGTAACGAACCTGCCTTTCTCCCACATATTCTCAATACAGTGGCCAACGCACTGGGAAAATCTCCCGATGAAGTCGCAACAGCAACGACAGCAACGGCCCAATCGTTTTTTGGATTGCGCTAAACACTGATTAAGTCGTCAGCATCTATGCCGGAATTGGGACAAGGCCCAGGTTGAATTTCATCGGGTTAAGCATGGGTCAAGCTGAGGACAACTCTGGTTCCGTGGCCTGCCAGATTCTCCACAGCTAACAGGCCGCCAGCAATCGCCATCATCGTACTATGCAACGCCAGACCATTACCTGACGTCTTGCCGCCAGGAGCACGGTCGAGTCCAACGCCATTATCTTCCACGACAATTTCTAGTTTACTCTGGCAACAGATCGTCAGGGTTAACTTAAGGGATCGGTCTTCTTGCGCGCCTCGTCCATGCCGGGCCGCGTTACGGATGGCCTCACGCGCGGCGAAGTAGAGAACTTCCAGGGTTAGCAGCGGCAATTTCCGTATTTCACCTTCGGCGGCTAGGTCAACTTGCCAGGTTACCTCCTCAAACTCGTGGGACAGTTCACCGTCTAACAATTGTTTCAGCGCGCCAACCAAACTGGTACTGCCCAAATCCAGCGCCAGGCCATCAGGCATCGCATGAAGAAGATTTGCGATTTCACCGTGAAGGTTTGCCAGCATATGAACGCTATCCTGCGAGGCCGTAGATTTGTCCCCATTGAGCGCCAGCATGGTCGCGTGCAACTTTGGGAGTATCTCGTCATGCAGTGTACGCCGTGTACGGCGATCCACGACCTGGCTTTCAGTCAAACGCTGTCGCTGCAAAGTCATGAGGCGTTGGGCCAGTTCAGTGCTGGCCTTCGTATCAATCATGCGCTCACCGCTGGCACGCGCGATTTCAATTTCTTCCTGGGTATAGAGGCCGCCATTCCATTTCTCACCTAGCAGCAAGATACCTATCAGCCCTCGCTCGCTCCACAAAGGAACGGCCCAATGTGCCTCCCCACAGGTCGCTGGATCGACGGGAATGCAAATTATTTGCGTGGAGCGGAATTGACGGCACAGTTCGGCCAGTGGCAGGATTGGAACCGGCATCTGCTCAGGGTAAACCGCTGGTGTTCCCATCAGCGGACCGAGGGAACCCACACCTGCCAGATAGGCAATGCGTGTACCCAGCACGTCTCGACAGAGCGCCTGAAAGGGCAAATTCAGATCAAGGTCAGCGGGACTGGTTGCCGCCAACAGGTGATCATACAGGCGTTGGCTGACGATGAAGGGGCGCAAATGGTTAATATATCGTTCGCGTTCGGCGTAAGAGTTCCGGCTAAAGAGCGCGTATGACACGGTGACCAGGATCGCCATGACCAGCAGGATATAGACCGGGTGGACGCTTCCCAGGAGGGCTGCACTCATCACGACACCGCAGCTTATAGCCAGGGCAACGACGTTACGCCAATGTCGCATAAAACGTCGCTGCGGCAGTGTCTTACCGGTAAACACTTCGTAGCGAACGATGGCCTGTCCCAGGAACAGCACAGCCAGGGTAATTGATCCCGACGTAACCATATCAAACCAGGCCACGCCGGTTTCCATAGGGCTGACCTCACCCAATTCCACCAGCCGATTGCCGCGGATGACGATCCAGATCATGACGCCTGCGATCAGCAAGCCTACCAGCAAGAG
>DATGFK010000046.1:0-2261 GCA_035309185.1 Aggregatilineales bacterium | reverse complement strand
TTGTCGCAGCCAGTGTAGCGCCTTGTCTTCATCCTGGAAAAACCGAATCTGCCAGTTTGCCCTGGGGCGGCGCTTGAGGAAAGTGCCGAGCAGCCCCGCTAACGTCGCGTTCCGGGTCAGGATTGCGCCGCGTGAATCGCCCACGGGAATCAGGCGCATCCGGTGCAGGATGCGCGTTACTCGATCCAGTCCGCGCGGCGTCACGCGCTCTGCCTGACGGATGTCGTGCAGGTAGCGCAGTCGCTGTTGTGGCTTCCAGCTTTCCATGAGTTTGTTGCAGTCTTCAAACCACGCTTCAATCGTTTCTGGGGTCGAATCTGTTAGGCGCAAGATTACAATGCCACCTGGCGCTGCTTCTCGCCGGTAGCCTGCCTCTTGAACGACCACAGGTAAGCTGGAAACGCCGTTGGGGCCACTCGCCCCGTTGCTGGAGATCACTTTTCGAGCCACGGCGGCACACCATCCTCGAGGCCCTGGCAGCCTTCATTCGATGTCCATCCGGCGGGAATCTGTTTCGCATATACATCGGCGACAAGCGACCCACTGTGATAACAGCGTACAAGCTGGAAGGCGTTTTCGCTCATATAGGCGCTCAGGCTCGCCGTGTCCGTGTACTTGGGAATATCCAGCGTATCTCCGGACAGGATAATCATATCAGGTTTGGTGACCTCCCAGAGCGCATCGCCCTGATACTTCATCAGAAACCAGTTGGGTGTTGTGACTGTCTGGATTCCATAGTAATTCATGCTGCGGATTTCCAGAAAATAATCCTCGTTGCCCACGACAACGGCATCTTTGGGCAGATCGGTCTTGAGCTGCCGCCCGATGGCAGTGAAATCATCGCGGATCGGATCGTCGTTAGCCGCCTGTGCGTTCTGTACCATTACCGCCAGCGATACGCATAAAATCATGCAGGCCATAACCAGCCCAGCCAGACGCCCGGAGGATTCCCGCGCGCCTCGGAGATCGGAAAGGTCGGCCAGGAAGCGCCCGCCCAGGAGCGCAAAGATCGGCAGGGAATGGATTTGGTAAAAGTCCCGATAGAAATAGTAATGCGTGGCAATGAGAAGGAATTCGCTGACGAATAGCAGCGTCAGCAGAAGCCGGTCTCCATCGTTGTGCTGCCAGATCGCCAGGGCGACCCCTAACGAGATGATCACCACTTCGAAAGGTGAGGTAGCCGCCCACACCTCAAGCTGAAAACCCAATAGCTGCGTCAGCGGGTTGCTGATGTAAGACGAAGCGTGACCGCCTGGCATATAATTGGCGATGAAATGCCAGCCTTGCTGGAAATCTGGCAGAATGTGAAGGCTGAACCAGATCAGGATCGCCGTCAGAGCGCCCAATCCGAGCGCGAAAAAGCGTCCGTCGAGGAAAAAGCGGCGCGTCTGAACCATCTCCGAACACCAGCGTGCCAGGTAAATCAGAGCAAGCGCGATGCCGAAGCGATAGACGAGCGGATGGCCCTCGATACCAAAGGCGAGAACAAGGCCGGTCAGGAAGTGCAACCAGGGGCGGCGCGTCGTCCGCGCGCGTAGATACAGGTAGATGTCAATGGACAGCATCAGGCCCAGGAAGAAGTCGGGCCGCACGAAGTTCGTAGGGATGATGATGATCAGGGCAAAGACAACTGCCAGCAGCCCGGCCCGCTGCCCATACATGCGCTTGCCACTGAGGTAAATGAAGGGCAGGGCCAGGCAGGCCAGGAGCAGCCTCGCAACGCGCGCCTGCCAGAAAGAGTCGCCAAACAACTTTAGCAATTGGCCGAGCAGCAGGTGAGGCCCATCATAAAATACAACGGGCATCGGCAGCATTTGCCGGTAAATCGCGCTACCGAGCATCCCGGTGTTGGCGACAGTCCATTGCACGATCCAGTTCTGTAGTTCATCTATGGTATTCAATCGGGGAAAACGATCCAGGTAATGGATTGCGACAAGCAGGGTCAACAGCGCTACAACGGCCCCGGCGATTACCCAGACCGGGTAAGACAAGCGCCGTGCTTCCTGCGCCGATTCTCGCCAGTACAGAGCCGCGTAAGTGGCCGTGAGAATTGCGCTGGTAAGATAACCGCGCAGCAATTCCTTCTGGAAGTCCGTTCCATTGAGCGGCATCCACAACCATAATGTCGCGATAGCAAACGTTCCTATAACGACAACCGCCAGGGAAAAGATGGTGTAGCGACGTAGAACCTTCAACAAGCCGGGGGGCGTACGCTCGTCCAGGTCGTACACGACGTACGTCCCGATGACACCTATGATTGC
>DATGFK010000045.1:0-3636 GCA_035309185.1 Aggregatilineales bacterium | reverse complement strand
GACCAGGGCGTGTCAAGCGCGAGATGGCGATTGACCTGCCCCGTCCCCGCGACGAAACCAGTCCGGCGTTCGTGCAGGCCGAGGCGGAGTTGCTGCGCGAGCTGGCGTGAACGATCAGAGAACCTTAGATGCTGGTAAAATCACGATAGTGATAAGTTCACAAGGTGGATGAGGGCGGCGACATGGTTACTCGTGACCGGCTGTATTCGGCTGACGATCTGTGGGATATTTCCCACGCCAATGATGAGCAGCGTTATGAACTCGACGAAGGGGAACTGATTGAGATGTCACCCGTAGGGGATATACATGGGGTACTCGTGACATGGCTTGCTTATTTGTTTCTTGTTTTTGTTGATCCAAACCAGCTCGGCAGAGTCACAACAGAAACGGGCTATATTTTGTTTCAAGATCGTAATACCGTTCGCGCACCTGACATCGCATTTGTGGCGAAAGCAAACGTAAAGCCGTTGACGGGCAAATATTATCCGATGGCTCCTGACCTTGCTGTGGAAGTGGTTTCTCCCACCGATAGCGCCGATCAACTTCGGCGCAAAGTGAGACAATATCTGCGCGCAGGGACACGCCTGGTATGGGTCGTATATCCTGGTGAACGTTCAGTTGACGTGTTTCGCCCTGGTCGCCGCAGCGAATCGTATGAGGAGGGCGACATCCTTGAGGGTGAGGATGTGCTTCCCGGTTGGACGCTTGCGGTCAAAGACATCTTCAAGAAGTTGGACGAATAGCGGCATCGCTGCTCACCTATTTGACGTTCTGCGCCGCCGTCGCTACAATAATTGTTGTACCCTGTGCTACAAATCACAATCGGAAAATCCGGTTCGAGTTGAGAGGAACGTATGTCTGACGTACCCAGCACCAACGTGCAAAACCAGGAACAGCCCAAGGATCGGTCTCTGGGAGCGCGGCGCATTGTCGCCTTTGTCATTTCATTTGCGCTTGGCGCGGCGGTCGTTGCGGCGGTCATCATCTTCTACCTGAAGGCTCCGCTGGATGCTGGATTCGCCATCGCCTTCATCAACGACGTTCCGCTGTGGCCCCTGGCGACCCTGCCAATGGGCCTGTTCTTCCTGATCTGGGTTGATTACTTTATGGGGACAGGGATCGTCGTAGACTAGCGCATCAGTCAGGCGCTCAGAGTGCGGATAAGTTGAATAGAACTGGATGGGCTGGTCGCAGTGGCATTTCGACAGCCCGTTTTTGTTTTGGTTGCAGAATCACGGGCAAAATGCATTTTGACAGGGTATTGAAATGTCTCTACACTGTATATACAGGAGTATCTTATGAACACACATGTGCAGCGGTGGGGAAATAGTCTTGCGGTGCGCATTCCAAAGGCTTTTGCCGATGAAGCTGGACTACACGCTAACGACGAGATTGAGATCACTGTCCAGGACGGTCAAATTGTGCTCAAGCCACGCAAAGCCCAGGAATATTCACTGGACGAACTCTTAGCAGGAATTACACCCGAAAATCGCCCTGGTGAGTGGGACATGGGGCCAGCCGTGGGGAAAGAAAGCTGGTAGTGGCCTATATACCGGATCGTGGCGATCTCGTGTGGCTAACTTTTGATCCCCAGGCTGGGCATGAGCAGGCTGGCAGACGGCCTGCGCTCACATTGTCCCCGCTTCGCTATAATCAACTCGTCGGGCTTGCACTGTTTTGTCCCGTGACAAGCCGTGTAAAAGGCTATTCCTTCGAGGTTGCCCTTCCGATGGGGTTGCCAATATCGGGTGTTGTCGAGGCTGATCAGATTCGCAACCTGGATTGGCAGGTTCGTCGGGCCGATTTCATCGTAAAAGCGCCGCCTGAAGTTTTAGCTGAGGTGATTGGGAAGCTGGAAGCACTGCTCAAATGAAGCTGGCTGCCTCGTGCTGTTTCTAGAACTTTGGCTGTCACGTGGAGCGTATGGAATGTCAACTCGTAAACCAAACTCTCTCCTGACGCGGTGCTTCGCAATGCTTGCACTGTTAGCAATGATGCTTATTTCTGAGACCCTTTCAGGTCAGGCTGCAAGTGCTGCTACGTCGCTCACAGCAAAGGTGCAACCGGCCTACAATTTGGTTTACGAGGCACACGACGGCGAGCTTCACGACCAGCAACATATCTACGTGGCAAACTTCGACGGCTCCAATCCTCGCATGGTTTCCGGCCCCGCTGTCGCCTTTGCCACTGAACCGTTGTGGTCGCCGGATGGCAAGAGAATAGTCTTTCTTGCAGGAGCCGTAGACGGACATTGGGCTATCCCCACTCAAGTGTATGTGGTGAACGCTGACGGAAGCCTGTTGCATCTCATCCAGCGCGATCCCAAAGGCATTGGCTATTCCCCTGGCGCATTGTCACCCGATGGTCTACACCTGCTTACTGGCTTGAACAGCGGGGAACGGGATATTGTGGATTTACAAGGGAATGTTCTATTCCGCAAGACCGATACGCTAAATCAGAATAGTAGTGGCATATACGGCGAAAGCTGGTCGCCCGATGGTAAACGCCTGGTCATCGTATCCTCGCAAGACCTGGATATTGTGGATTTGAAGGGGAATGTTGTGTTCCACACGTCGAGGTCGTCAGATCGAAACAAGAATGGAACAGTGGTTTGGTCGCCGGATGGGTTATCCATCGCCTACTGGACAAATAGTACCCTCTCTCTGATGAATGCAGATGGTTCGAATCTACATCAACTGACGAACACGGACACCAGCGCTGACGATGTGATCTGGCCGCTGTGGTCGCCCGATAGTAAACAGATCGCCTTTATGCAGGGGCAAAAGCACAGCCAACAGATTTACTTCATTAATATAGATGGCTCTGGTAAACGTCCACTGGTGCCAGATGGGACTGGTAATTTTGGCCCAGCCTGGTCTCCTGATGGCAGCCAGATCGCTTATTCGGACAAGGTTGATGTGCATGTCATCAATGCGGACGGCACTCATGATCGTCCCCTGCACACACGGTTTGGGGGTGGAGGGGCACAGTGGTCACCCGACGGGCAGTACCTTTTGTACCAATTCCTGACGAATGATCAGGCCCATTTCAACCCCGCCTTCGCTGCGCATCTCATTAACACGGATGGCACAAACGACCACGTCGTGGCAGACTGGAGCATCAACGCAAGCTGGCAGCCTGCCTCGCCAACCCTGGTGGGCGGCGCGGATGAAGTGCCACCGACCACCAGCACAACGACACCGACCTTACCCTCCACGAGTACACCCGTGCCGACCAATGCCCTGTTGCTTACGGCCTTGCCAACGGAGAGAGCTGACTGTGGAATTTCGGCCCATGATATGATAACGCTTGGCAACACCGAACTCATTTGGAATCTACATAATGAAGATGCAAGCTCAAAAGTGACCTTGATCGCTATCACGTTGGATTGGGGGCCGGTGAAGCGAGGAATAGTCTGGCAAAGTATTGGCATCAATGAAGATTCAATATGGATAGGCAATCAAGCAAGCCCTCCCGCGACGGTGAGGTCTCCCTGGATGGAGGTACCGACCTGGTTGGCGGTTCCGGATCTTGGCCCCGGCTCGGGTATGTCTGTGGTAGTGAATTTCACGAAACTAGATCTGACGCCGGGCCAGACCTATACGGCCACCGCGACGTTTGATAATGGTTGTAGTG
>DATGFK010000044.1:0-5296 GCA_035309185.1 Aggregatilineales bacterium | reverse complement strand
TTCTACACGCCGCCTTCGGCTAACCGGCTCGGCCCGCAGACGCCTTCGGTTGAAGTGAGCAACGGTTCCAACACGCAGGACTTTGACAAAGTTGCCGCCGACCAGTTGACCTGGCAGGGCTTTGAGGTTACAGACAAGGGCGCAAGCGCCGCAGCCGCCAAGACCGTGGTGTATGACTTGACTGGCAATGCCAACCCTGCCGGGCTGAACAGCCTGCTCAAGGTGCTGAACATCAAGCCGGGCGCGGTGGTCAGCCAGCCCGACCCCAACCGGACGGTGGATTACCGCGTCATCCTGGGCAGCGACTTCGACTCATGTACCGCGCCGGGATTCGCGAAGTGAATTGAAATGAGTATGCCGAATTGACCTCACCCTGATCCCTCACCCCCGGCCCCTCTCCCGCTGGCGGGCGAGGGGAGGTCGGGCCGCCCAATTCGATCTTTATCCCCTTCGCCCATTCTTATGGGAGAATGGGTTAGGGGTTGAGGGGGAGAGAGCCTTTAGCCGCAATTGGTGAATTTTTAACTTCACCCCACTTCGCGGCAGGTGTTTTCCAGCCGTCCGATCCGTTCGATTTCGACGACTACCTGGTCGCCATCGCGCAGGTTGACCGGCGGCTTGCGGTGACGGCCCACGCCGGGAGGCGTCCCGGTCAGGATCACGTCGCCAGGGTAGAGCGTAAACGCCTCCGACGCATGTGCGATCAGGTGTGCCACGGAGAACATCATGCTACCTGTGCTGTCGGATTGGCGCGTCTCACCGTTGACCTCAGTGCGGATAGCCAGCGCGTGCGGGTCGGGAATCTCGTCCGTCGTGACGATCCAGGGGCCGAGCGGGCAGAACGTGTCCAGGCCCTTACCGCGAGTCCATTGGCCGTCGCCGTCCTGAAGATCGCGTGCCGTCACGTCGTTGCCACAGGTGTAGCCAAATACGTAGCCAAGCGCGTCGCTTTCTGTTACGTCGCGTGCCTCCCGCCCGATGATCACGGCCAGTTCGCCCTCGTAGTCCACGAAACTGGTCAGCGACGCCTTCCAGGTAATCGCGGCGTTCGGATCGGTTACGCTGCTGGGCAGCTTGGCGAAGATCAGCGGATGCGACGGGATCGCGGCGTTGCCTTCGATGGCGTGCTCGCGGTAGTTGCGCCCGATGGCAATGATCTTCGAGGGCTGCACCGGCGCCAGCCAGCGCACGCCGCTTAGATCAACTGGCTTGGCCTGCTGATAGGCAGAGCGCAGCGCTGCCGGGTTGGCCTGGATGGCGGCCAGCATGTCGGGATAGGCTTCGATGCGCCGCCACTCCTTGCCTTCCTGGGCCAGCAGGGCAGGAGAATCGTGCGAATCTGAGAGAATAACGCGACCAATTTTCATACTGTTTCGATTCCTGATTTCAAAGTGTAGTCAATTGTTGAATTCTGGTAAAACTCACATAACCAAAGTCGTTCCAACAGCATTGGGAATAAAGGCTTCTGGCATGGCACGCGCGATCTGATGTGTCGCCTGCCAACCGGTGCAATGTCCTGGCATGACAAAGCGAGGTTTGATCTGTTCCAACGCCGCAATCGTCGGAGCAATAATCGGCACAAAAAGGGCACCGGTCAAGTGAAAGCCACCGACAACCGCGTAAATGGTCTGTACGCCAGTCAGGGCCTGAGCATGGCGAATAATATTAATGATCCCCGAATGACCGCAGCCTGTCACGATCACCAATCCTTTGCCACGCACATTCATAATCGCACACTGGTCATCCAGGATCAACGGATCAGGCTCCCAAAGATCCTGTTTTTTTGCCTGGTGGCCTGGAAATCCCTTCTCGAATTCACTGGTGCGGGCCACCTCACCGGATACCAGAATCATGTTGTCCACGAGCATGGATGGGCCGACTTCCTCGATGATCTCTATTGTTTCATGCCGATAGTCTTTTAGCTTCGGAGCAGGCAACATGAGTGTTGTGCCGTTAGGGAGGACTATTTTTCGTTCCAGAAACGCATCGGGATGCAGGATCAAGGGCAACCCGCGCGCTCCCAGGCGATCAACAAGCCCCGGTAAGCCCATCGCGTGGTCGGGGTGCCCGTGGCTGAGCACAATTGCCTGAACTCGCTGAAGATCAATTTGCAGTGCGTCTATGTTGTTCAAGATGCCTCGGCGGCTTACTCCGGTATCAAATACCACCGTTCCGCTCTTATCGCCGTTCTTGACCTGGATCAGCGCCGAGAAGCCGTGTTCCGCCAGCGGCAGCAGCTTATCGGCCCAGTTTTCGGTGAGCGGGAACCGCTGTGCGATTTCCGTCCCAGCCATCAAGATATCAATGAAATTGTCCATGATGACAGTAACGCGAACTTGATCGATTTCTGGTAACGAAATTGACGTTTGTGGCATGATAATTGCTCCCGTCAATAGTACGAAAAACAGTGTTTACTCAGTTGCCTAAGCTAGAATATAGCTCCTCGGGCTAGTGCAATATTCTCATATTCGAGGCTGAGCAGTAACGAATTCTGACTGTAGACCGCTAAGTAGATCATGGCCGAAATTTAGTCATGAATTATATCCGCTCAACCTTTCATTGAAACCTGACATCTTGGTCAAAGGTCTTTCAAGATCAATAAGACTTAATTCCTATTGCCAGGGCGCACAAGTGCAGGGCGGCATCCATGCGACGGGCAGTCAGGCGGCGCGGCGTCTGGATTATTCGATCTGGGCCATTGTCGGAGCTTACGCGGCGGAAATTCTTTTATAAGTTAGAGATCATGGTTATGTATTGGTTTCACCTTGATTTGTATTATACTGATCATAGATGCATTTATCGGAGTCATCGCAGTGAACAACAGCATATTCATCTCATATCGTCGTAGTGTCAGCGAGTTCATTGCGCGAGCCGTATTTCAAGACCTTCGCGCACACGCCTTCGACGTCTTCATGGATGTGGAGAACATAGACGCCGGGGAATTTGACAAAATCATCATGAACCAGATCGCAGCCCGCCCATACTTGCTGGTGATCCTGGCGCCCGGCACGCTGGATCGCTGCTCGGAACCCGGCGATTGGCTGCGTCGCGAGATCGAGTGGGCGATGGACTTGAAACGCACCATCATCCCGCTGATGACCTCGAACTTCAGCTTCGAGGCCGCAAAACCGCACCTGACCGGCAAGCTGGCCGAACTGTCGCGCTACCAGGCGCTGAGTGTCCCGCATGACTATTTCGACGCGGCGATGGATCGGCTGCGCACGCGCTTCCTGAAGCCGGTCAGCACGCCGACCCTGGCAATTCCAGACTCCGAGCAGGCCGAGGTGCAGCGCAAGATCGAGCAGGCCGAGGCCGCGCCGCTGGTCACCGAGCGCCAGTTGAACGCCCAGGATTTCTTCGAGCGCGGGCTGATCGCCTATTTCAAGAACGAGCGAGATTCAGCCATCAACAACTTCCGGCAGGCGATCCGGCTTAACGTGACCTTCGCCGAGGCGTACTGCGTGCTGGGACTGGCCTACCGCGACTCGGGCAACGTGGTGGGCGCGGTGGAGAGCTTTCACACGGCCCTGGAACTCCAGGGGGATCATCCCCTGGCCGATACGATGCGTTCGTATATCGCCTCGCAGCGCGATCACCTGTACCGCGACTTTGGCACTGGCCCACTGCGCAATGCGACTCCCGCGCCCAGCGCGCCTTGATCGCCTGACTGTCGCCCCGCCAGATTAATTCCTGAATGCTCACAGACGACGAACGCCTGAGCCTGATCGGACTGGCAATGACCCGCAGCATTGGCCCTCGCCTGCTGGATCGCCTCCTGGCACGCTTCGGGACTCTCGGCGCGGTGCTGTCCGCCAGCGTGGAGGACTTACGCACCGTACAGGGCATCGGGCCGGTCATCGCGGGGAGCATCCGACGTATTGACCTGCGCCGCCTGGAGAGTGAACTGGCACGCTTTGAGTCGCAGGGCATTGCGTTTGCGACCTGGCAGGATAGCGCCTACCCACCCGCTCTGCTGAAGCTGGACGATAAACCGCTGGTTGTGTTCTGGAAAGGCGCCTGGCAATGGGAAGCCGACGATTGCCGCGCCATCGCCATCGTGGGGACGCGCGAGGCGCAGCCGCAGTGGGCGCGTTATGCCCGCGAATATGGAAAGGCGCTCGCGCAGCGCGGCTGGCTGGTCGTCAGCGGCATGGCACGCGGGATCGATTCGGCGGGACAGCGGGGAGCGTTGGAGGGCGGCGGGCGGACACTGGCCGTCTTAGGCTGCGGGGTCAACGTGGTTTATCCGCCGGAGAATCACGCCCTTGCCAAAGACATCGCTGCCAACGGCGCTCTGCTGTGCGAAGTCCACCCGGACACGTCGCCATCACCGAATGCGCTGACCCGCCGCAATCGCCTGATCACAGCCCTGAGCGCGGCAACACTGGTTATCGAGGCGGGGGGGGCCAGCGGCGCGCTCCATGCGGCACGCTGCGCCCATGCGCAGGGCAGGCCCGTATATGCTGTTGATAACAGCGAAGGCAATGCGGCGCTGCTGCAAGACTTCGCCCAGCCTCTCCCCGACGACGTGGACGACCTGCTGGCGGATGTGATGGCACGGTGAGTACATAGCGCATATTGACGCCGCAGCGGGCCGATGTTACCCTGAGTGTGATGGATCTATCATCGTTCTAGATCGTTGTAAATTTGGAAGGGCCAGAAAGACGCCAACATGACTGACGCGGAACTTGCCATCTTGAGTCTGCTCTCCGAGGGGCCGAGCTTCGACCATGAGCTGAACGCGGCCCTGGACGACCGTGGAATCCGCCGATGGACGGCTATCGGCTATTCTTCGATGTTTTACGTGCTGTCGAAACTGGAACGCCAGGGGCTGGTCGAGCGCATAGGCGAGGAGGGTGAACGCAAGCGCTACCAGATCAGTGCGGCGGGCGTGGGCGTGCTGCAAACTGCCGTGGCCGATCTGCTTGGCACGCCCCATCCACACGATCAGTATTTCGAGCTTGGCCTGGCGAACCTGCATATTTTGCGGCCTAACCAGGTCGCCTCCGCGCTGGCAACGCGCCTGCAAGACATCGGATCACAACTGACCTGGCTGCGCAAGGAAGCGGAGACTCCCGGCCTTTCCTTTCAGATCAATGCCCTGTACCAGCATCACATTACCATGCTGGAAGCCGAGCAAGCCTGGATGGAAAAATTTATCGAGGAATGGACGGCACAGGCGCCGCCAGAACCTCAGGTTACGATTGAACCCTCCATCGCCCCGCGATCCCGTCAGGTGGTGCTGCCGCAAGACCCGGATTCGGTGCATAAGCAAAAGACCCGGGTATCGCCGTCG
>DATGFK010000043.1:0-3280 GCA_035309185.1 Aggregatilineales bacterium | reverse complement strand
AGTCTTGAAGGCATTGAGCAAAGTCAACGCTTGCAGGTTGGCGTCGTTCTGCCCGATCTTCAGGCCGTTCGGCGAGAAGTCGTCGGGCAGTGTTCCGGCTGGCGGCGCACTGAGCAGCCCATTGCCGCCCACCGCTGTCGGGTTGCTTTGCAACATCCCGTACAGGTTAAACAGCGGCCAGTTGTTGGCCTGCGCCACGTCGTAGAGTGCCTGATTGTACTGGGCGAGTTTGGGCGCATCGGCGGGATTGGTGACGCCGACGATGGTGTCAATCACTGGGATGATGCCCTGCTTGGCAGCAGCCTGGCCCGCGTTCGTCACGCTGGCCTTGAACTGATCCAGCGGCGTATTGGCGGCAATGTCGGCCTGGCCCACGCTGATGATGACCGCCAGCGGCTTGGCCTGGATGGCGCAATCCAGCGGCGATTTGCCCTGGCAGGCTCCCGTGCCCTTGGCTTTGTTCAGGATGTCGGCAGACGTGAACCCAGTACCACTGGTCGGGCCGTCGGTGACTTTGATTCCGGCGTCGAAGTACGTGACGATGGGTACCAGTGGCGCAAAGAAATCTTTCAGGTTTGACCCGGCGTTGTCAAGCGCCCGCGCGCCGCTCAGGGTGGAGTCTCCAACCAGGTAGAAGAGGTGCGGATCGTACTTCTTCTTGACGCCGTTGGCGTAGATTGCCTTGACGTTGTCCGACATTGGCTTGTTGGTCGGGTCGGTGAAATTGGGCACGACGGGTACGTTCAGCAGATCAACTGGCGCAGGAGTAGCGGTGGCTGCGACCGGGGTGCTGGTCGGTGGGATGGGCGTCGGTGTCTGCGTGGCCGTTGGCGGGGCGGGTGTGGGCGTCGGCGGTTTGGGCGTGGCCGTCGCTGGCACCGGCGTACTGGTTGCCGGTTTAGGTGTATTGGTTGCCGTTGCTGGAACGGGTGTATTAGTGGGTGGTTTGGGCGTGTTCGAAGGCGGGACTGGTGTGTTTGTCGCTGGCACCGGAGAATTGGTCGGTAGGATTTGCGTCGGCGTATGCGTAGGAGTAGACGTAGCGACCGCTGGCGTGGCTGTGGGAGTCTGTGTGACCGGCGTGTTGGTCGGGACAAGCGTGAACGTCTTCGTGGGCGTTGCGGTCACGGCCTGCGTGATCTGCTGCGTGGCGGTTGGCGTGGTCGTGACCGGTGTATTGGTCGGGATGAGTGTGAACGTCTTCGTGGGCGTTGCAGTCACAGCCTGCGTGGTCTGCTGGGTGGCGGTTGGTGTGGTCGTGGCGGGCGTATTAGTCGGGATGAGCGTGAGGGTATTCGTCGGCGTTGCGGAAACGGCCTGCGTAGCTTTTTGAGTTGGCGTTGCCGTGATGGGCGTGTTGGTCGGGATCAGTGTAAGGGTCTTCGTGGCCGCCTGCGTGGTCGTTGGCGTCGCAGATTGGGATGGAAGAGGAGTTGCCGTTGGCGTGGTGGTGGCAGTCGCGCCTTCGACAGTGGCGAGCACGACGGTCATATCTTTGAAGGCCAGGTTGTTGGATTCGTTGCTTTCGACAACCTGATTGCCACTGTCGGCAATGATCGTAACGTGCTGCGGGCCTTCTTTGCTGAAAATCGTGGTGATCGTCAGCTCAACGTCGGCGCCCTTAGCCAGGATAATGTTGGTTGTGCCGACGAAACGAGTCCCATCAGGCAGTAGAACGGCGACCTGGAAAACGGGCGCGTCGGCCTGGCCGATGTTGGCGACTTTGATGGTGAAGGGGACGCTTGCCAGATGCTGCACGGGGTCAAGGACGACGGTGGTACTGGGAACCAGGACGCTGGTGATAGTCAGGTCGGGCAGCACGGGAGTCGACGTGAAGGTCGGAGTCATGGTGGTGGTCGGCGTGACGCCAGCTACCGTCGGCGCGAGCGTATTGGTCGGCAGGGGCTGGGCCAGTTTGGTCTGCGTGGCGTAGATGGCCGTCGAGGACAGGTCGCCTGCCGAGGCCTGGTGCTGCGTGGGCGGGACGTAGGGCGTAAAGGTCAGGGTAGGCAGCACAATGATCGGGATCACTGTTGCAGGCGGCGGTGGCGGGAAAGTGGGCAGCGGCGTGAAGGTCGGCGGGATAATCAGCGGCGCTGCGCCAGGGATCGGCGTCGGTGAGGCCGGGATTGGCGGGTAGACAATGGTCGAGCATACGCCCTGGCGGGTCACGTAGAAACTGCTGAGCCAACCCACCGCGCCCTGGATGTCAATCTGGTACCAGGCGCCATCGGCAGTCATGCCGATTACGGGCGCAATCGTGCCCACGGTCAGGTTGGTGATCGAATCATAATTGATGCCGGGGCCGGATCGCACGTTCAGGCCGTCCGTATTGACGCGCACACGGCAGCTCGGATCGGTGGTGGGCGAAGCGGTCAGGAAAGCCGGAGAGCCAGCGGGATTGGTGACCTGGGCAGCCGTGTCACGTACGTTCAGCGTGATGTGCTTGGGGTTGCCGCGCGTGTCGCCCCGGAAGGCCACCACCTCGACGACGTGCGGGCCAGTGCTGTTCGGCGTCCAGGACAGGATGCTGTCCATAGCGGGCGTTCCGTTGGCGGCTGGCGAGGCGGCGGTATCCGCGATCAGGTTATCCACGCGCATTTCGATGCGCGTCACGCCGATGCGGTCTGTGGCATGGACGTAGACCTGAACCTCGGTATTGATGATGACATCGGTGTTGTCCTGCGGGGATCGGATCTCGACTTCAGGAACGTCGCTCTGCGCGACCTGGGTTTGCGCGGCAGTTCCGCCGGGTGTCACCGTGGCATTTTGCTGCCCGCCGCCGAGGCTGCAAGCCAGCGCGGCCAGCGCGATGAACAGCACGGGGATGATCAAGCGCTTGCGACGTACAAGATCATGCTGCGACATGCTTCCAGTCCTTTTTTGTAGGATAATCCTTCTACAATCAGTCTATTCCATTTGCCGATTCTTCGCTACATGCGCCGCCAAAACACAGGGGAAACGTTGACTATTTGTAGCAATGTTTCAGGAGTAGCTAAAATGCGCAAGATCTCGCGGCTAGTGTTGATTGTTTCCAGTTTATTGTTCTCGCTGAGCGTGACTCTTCAGCCTGGAATGGCGCAGACCTCCGCGACTAACGCGCAATGTCAGCCCTACAAAATTGGCACAGACACAACTTCTGGTTTTCCCGAAGTACAGGGCAGTTCTGATACTCAATCGTTGTGGGCGCTGCTCTTTCCCCGTCATCTTCCCGTGTGGTCTGACGAAGACTTAAAGATCGTCTGGCGGATGACGGGGACTGGCGAACTCAGCCTGAAGG
>DATGFK010000042.1:0-2643 GCA_035309185.1 Aggregatilineales bacterium | reverse complement strand
GACGGCGCGTATGTTCCCCGCCGGTACGCCCAGGCGCTTCCCAAAGCCACGCACCGGAGCAGCCAATCCGCCGCTGATGATAAAGACCTGCTTGCCCAGTAGCAGCAGCGCGGCGATGACTTCCTTAGCGTCAGGCACGAGCGTATCCCAGTATTTTTGTTCGATGGCTGCCAGTTGGCCCCGCGTGGGTCGAATCGCACGGAGGCGCTTGCCGTATACATCGGCGAGGTCAAGGTCGCCATCCATTGCTTTTTGCGTCAGCAACCCAACTCGGCCTTCTTTTCCCTTGAGCCGGGCCAGTTCGTCCACGCCCTCAATGGCGGATAGTGTGCTGTCACAGTCGAAAAAAACGAGATCGAAACTCGCCCACCGGTTTGCAGGTTGCACAGCTCTCCCATCCTGTTTCAGTCAAAACTGCCGGCGCATGTGTGCCGTTTGACGTGTTCGTTGATATTTAAGCAATTGGCTTAAGCTATGAGAAACAGCAGTTTAACACAGCGCCGCACCGGGGTCATTTGGCGAATGTGACAATCTGGATGGTTCAAAAATGAGCAAATGCCAATCGGATTACTTCTTCTTGAGGGCGTAAATCGGCATTGCCTGGGATTTGCCCTTCAACGGGATGACGCCCAGGGCTTCATAGTCAAAGGCAGTGCCCAACTGCTGATAGACTATATCACTTATGAGAATCTGGTTATCGGTCGCTTTGCTCATCAGGCGGGCAGAAGTATTCACCGTGTCGCCAAGCACGTTGAATTCGCGGCGACCACGAGGCTCACCGATCTCCCCGGCGAACGATGGGCCGGTGGCGAGACCGATCTTACAGGCAGGGCGGATGGCCTTGCCGCCAATATCCGACAGTTGAAGCGTCGCAATGATGTCGCGGATGGATAACGCGGCATTCGCGGCGCGCAGGAGGTCATCGGTATGAGACTGCGGCGCGCCAAAGATGATCATGATGTCCGAACCGCTCAAGTGGTAGGTCACTTTCTTGAGAAAACCGCCATGTGCCTCGACTGTAGCATTGATCAAGGTGAAGGCGCGAGAAAAGTCCGTGATCAGGGGCAGTTCTTCGCCCGACGGAATCTCGTCGGCAATCTCCGACAGGCCCATTAAATTCACGAATATCACCGTCGCATTAGGGAAATCGGGCCGAACCACGCGCGTCGTCGCGCTTTCAACCAGCAGATTCAGGATCGGCGTGGGCAGGTAGCCCGCCATTGGCTCGACACGCTCCAGGGCTTCATTGATACTGCCCAGCAGTCCCTCCAGGCTTCTATCCAGCAGGGGAATGCCCGATATTTTTCGACTCGACACGCTCAGATCAAACTCGCCAAGCTGGCTGGTACTCAGGTCATCAATGACCAGGAAATGATCTTCTTTAGTTGGCTCCGTGTGGAAATCAGTCGCAACACGTTTTTGGAACTGAGCGGTCAGGCACACACGACCCACCGTGCCCGCGCCCTCGGAGCGCTTGGTCATACGCACCGCGCTGCCCAACAGTACGTGATCCATGCGTTTTGGGGTGCCGATCTCGGCGGTAAGGAAGCGTCCCGAATGGATCCCTACGCGCATTCCCAGGGTCAGTTCGCCGCTATCCGTCTGGACTTTACCCAGGCTTGCCATTGCGCGCTGCATCCGCAGCCCGGCGCGCACCGCACGGCCAGCGTCCCGACCCTTTCCGTCAGAGGGGAACTGGGCCAGCATCGCATCGCCGGTGAATTCCAGGACGTTGCCGCCAGACTTGCTGATGATCTCGATCATCCCCGCAAAATAGTTATTGAGGACGCGCAGGAGGTTTTGCGCACCGGCGGCGCCCTTGCCTGAGTTGGCTTCCATCAGGGGGGTGAAGCCAGCCAGGTCGGTGAACATCAGCGTACCTTCCTGCCATTCGTAGCGAATCTCGCCTGGCTTGGGGAGCTGCTCAAGCACCTGGCGGGCGATGTAATCGCCCAGGATACGTTGAAGCGTGCGCAGGTGTTCAAAAACGCGATTCAGGGTGGTAGTGGAAGGGTCTAGCCAGACAGCGGCGTAGAGATCAGAGGGCAGCAAATTGCGCAGCCGTGCTTCGACGCCGGCGATGGGAGAGACAAAACTACTGGAGGGCATAAATGCGGTTTCCTTTTGGCTACTGGCTGCATCAATTATAATGTACACTAGCTTTGCGCAAAGTCTTTCCGAGGATTTGCCATAAGCAAGCCCACAAAGTTGCAAAAGAGTTGACTATGAGCGTCGGAATTAGTTCAGTGATCGCCTACATCATTGCCATCGCTGTTCCCCTTTTTGCGATCTACATGATCTTTGCCCTGGATCTGTTTGGTACCGGCAAGGGCAGTACGGTCTTAATCGCGTTTGCGTGGGGCGCGCTCGGCGCATTCACCTTAGCCCTGATAATCAACAACTGGACGAATGACTGGCTAACGGCCACCATCGGGCCAGACGCGGCCTACACCACCGTGGTGACGCGCTCCGCGCCGATTGTCGAAGAGATCCTCAAATCGCTGGTGCTGATCTACCTGGTTTTTCAGCCGCGCTTCCGCTATATCGTGGACGGTGCGGTCTACGGTTTTGCAACCGGCATCGGCTTTTCCGTGACGGAAAATCTCTTTTACCTGACCACCGACCCGGCCCTGATGGCGACAA
>DATGFK010000041.1:0-5787 GCA_035309185.1 Aggregatilineales bacterium | reverse complement strand
TCATGCCGTGAATGCCCTCGGCGATGATGATGTGATCGTCGGTGAGCGTAATCACGTCGCCAGGCAGACTCTTGCCGAGCCGGAAGTCGAAGCAGGGAAGCTGCACTGGTTGGCGCTGCATCAGGTTAAGCAGATCACGGTTCAGACGCTTCAAGTCGAGCGCTTCCAGCGCCTCGAAGTCATACTCGCCATTGCTGTCCCTGGGGGTAAATTCGCGGTCTACGAAATAATTGTCCATACCAAGGGCATAGGGCTGGATGCCATAAGCCATCAGTTGCACGGCCAGGCGCTTTGAAAAGGTTGTCTTGCCCGCCGAGGACGGCCCGGCAATCAGCACCAGTCGCGTCCCCTGCGCGTGACGCTCCGCAATCGCCGCCGCGATCTCGCTCAAGTGACGGGTTTGCAGGGCCTCCGCGACCAGGATTTCCTCGCGGATTCGGCCCCCTTTGATGGCCTCGTTCAACTGGCCCACGTCCTCGATTCCCATCACGTCCAGCCATTTTTCCGTCTGCAAGAAGATCGACTCAAGCTGCTTCGATTCTTTGTAAGGACTGAGTGATGAGGGCGCTTCAGGGCGTGGATATTGCAGGATAAAGCCCTGGCCCGTCGTGAACAGGTCGAACAGGCGCAAAACACCGGTGCTGGCCGCCATGTACCCGAAGAAGTAGTCCAGGTTATCGCGCAAGCTGTAGACGGTCAGGTATTCTTTTTCTCGGAATTCAAGCAAGCGCACCTTGTCGTCGTCACCCCGCGCTTTGAACATCGCCCGCGCTTCTTCGAGCGGCATGTGCTTTCGCACGATGGGCGCGTCCTCCGCCACGATCTCCCGCATCCGCGTGCGGATCAAGGCCAGTTCATCTTCGCTGAAGTTGGGGCGTTTGAGCGCTTCGCAGTAGAAGCCGCCAGAAGTCAGTGAGTGCATCACCTCAATCTTGACACCAGGCAGCACTTCCGCCGCCGCCGTCGTCATGAGAAAGACCAGTGACCGGCGATAGATGCGATGGCCGTCGCTGCTGAGTAAGTTCACCGGCCTAACAGTCACATCGCGCTCGATTGGGAAGGTCAGCTCACGCAAATCGGAATCGACCAGTGCGGCGATCACGGGCTGCTCCGGATGGTCGGGCGGAAAGGCGACCTTAACATATTCCATCAGCGGCGTGCCGATTGGCCCGGAAAATATGCCTACATCTGTGAAGGTAACACGGGCATCATCACGTTGCGCTGCAACGCTCACAACCTGATTGACGTGATTCTTTGAAGCGACTACCATAGAAAATCCAGCGACTCAGGCCAAACTTATCTTTGTCCCAGATGTTATCAACGACTCTTTAAGAAACAAAATCGCCAGGAACCGTAAGGGTTCCTGGCGATTGCTCTGCGTGTTGTATCAGCGACGAAGACTTAGCGCATCTGAGCGGCGAGGGTCTGAAGGTTGTTGCGGACGCTACCGTCCACGACGCGATCCCCGGCGCGCACGACCAGTCCACCTAAAATAGACGGATCTACGCGGTAGCTGACGTTCTTTGCGCCAAGCTGCTTGGAGATGTTCGCTTTCTCGCTGTCGCTCAGCGGCACGGCGCTGGTTACTTCCACTTCGTCGCCAAGATTGCGGACATCCGCCGGGACTTCGCTGAAGAAGTTGGCGATGGTGTTCTGAGCGGACTTGGCGTCCAGCGACTGACCGATCACGCGCTCAGCAGCGGCGATGGCAAGTTGGGCTACCTGCGAACGGACTTCGCCCAGCAGCGCGTTGCGTTCCTCTTCGGCTTCGGTGCGCGCACGGGCACGGATTTCTTCGGCTTCGCGGTTTGCATCGCTCACGATGGCGCGGGCCTGTTCTTCGCCGCGCAGCCGCCCATCTTCTACGATTTTATTGGCTTCGGCTTTGCGCTGATCCACCAACTTTTGCGCGTCACGCTCGGCGTTGGCACGGGCCAATTCCGCCTGGCGTGCATCTTCCAGCCCCTTGGCAATTGTCTCGCGGCGAGCTTCCAGGTTCCGCACGAGCGGCCTCCAGGCCAGGAAAGCAAGCGCAAGGAAGATAATGAGAAAGTTGACGATCTGCCACAGCAGAAAGCCGCCATTGATACCTAATGCTGCCAACTCTACCTCCTTGTCATCCGAGCACGAACAGGATGATAAGGGCAACAACCAGGCAGTAAATGGCGATGGTTTCCGAGAACACGATACCCAGGATCATGTTCGTCAGCAGGTTGCCGGACGCATCGGGGTTGCGTCCCATCGCCTGTAGCGCGCCATTCACAACCGAGCCAATGCCCACGCCTGCGCCAAGCGCTCCGACCATTGCAAGGCCAGCGCCGAGCGCTTTCATTCCGATGACAAACTGTGCGCCAAAATCAGGGGTCATTTACGACATCCTCCTATGTCCGGATAAAGAAAAGTGTGATCGTGATTCGCACCCGGTTAACCCAGGTCCGCGGCTTGCGCAATTGCTGGTCCCTGGACTTCCTCGCCGTGAACTTCTTCGTGCGGGTGTTCTTCATGGTCTTCTGCATGATGAGCAAATACCGCTTGCGAGGCATACATGACAGCCAGGATAGCAAACACGTAAGCCTGGATCAGCCCGGCGAAGAGTTCCAGGCCGTAAAATGGCAGCGGCAGGCCGCCCGCCATCAGGAAGGTCATGACGGCCAGCAACACGCCACCCGCAAAGATATTGCCAAGGAGACGGAAACTGAGCGAGATCAGGCGGGACAGCTCCGAGATGATGTCCACCAGCCCGACGACGAAATCCATCGCGCCCATTGGATTCTTGCCCAGGTTGCCCAGAGCCGGGATGTTGATGAACTTATAGAAGTAAGGCAGGCCCAGCACTGAGACGCCCCACACCTGCACGGCCATGAACAGGATGATCGCCATCGCCAGCGGAACGTTCAGATCGGTTGCCAGCGCGCGGAAGTAGGACACTACGTTGAACAGATTGGGGTTGGCCTTGGCAAGATCGGCAGCAGTGACACTGGCTTCTTTTGCCTCTGTAAGCTTAGCCAGGTCTGGCAATTCAGCCGCTACCGCATCCGGGTGGGCAGCTTTGCAGGCTTTTGCATCTGCCGTCGTCACTGTCACGCCAGCGCGATCCTTCAGGCTTGCGCCGTTGACCAGCAAGAACGTTGGGTTGGCGTCGTTGAGCGGATAGCCGACTTTGCCAGCTTCGGCACAAGTCATCTGCCCCACCGTTTCAAAGCCAGGGACCAGCTTGATCAGGTTGGCCGTCATCAGGAAGATGAAGATAGTCAGCGCCAGGGGCAGCACACGCCAGGTATGTTCGCCCAGCACCGGCTTGGCCTGGTCGTACCAGAACTGAACCAGGATGTCCACGAAGTTCGTGAAGCCGCGAGGCACGAATTTCTCTGGCGCCACACCCGACGTTGCCCGCCAGACGGTCAGACCCAGCAGCAGCATCAACACGTCAACGACAATCAAGGTGGTGAACGTGTTGGTCAGTTGCAGGCCGAAGATCGGGCCAATGATAGGAATTTGGCTGTTTGATAGGGGTTCTGCCGGTAAGGAGATGGCAGGTAGCCCGACGCCTAATCCGGCCTTCGGCAAGGCGAAAAACGGCAGCCATACACACACGATTGCCGTAAACAGCACCAGACCGCCGAATAACAAGAACCCGCGCCGTATCGGTGCGCTCATGGATGCCTCCTTGTTGAGACAGATTGGAGACGGGTGAGTTTGCTCAAGTAACCTCCTCTGTGGTGTGGGTTCTATTCACTTATCACAAATTGAAGACTGAAGGAATTGGTTTAGGGATTCAACCCACTGTTCAGGTTGTGATCGCTAATCATCGCTGTCATCGGAAGCGGCCTTGTCCGGATTGTTTGTGGCCGCTCCAGAAGAAGTACCCGGCTTGTCGGGCGGGATGATCCTGCGGATCAAACTCTGAGTGACGCGCAAAGTCAGCAGCAAATTGATCGGAACGCTTCCTACCACACACACGAGCGCCAGGATTTTCTTCGTACCAAATACCTGATCGAGCCACAAGCCTACAAGCAAAGCGCCTACGGCCACGATGACCGATAGGCAACCCGCCTGTCCAGCAAGCCCAAGCGCTGCGTACATCCGGTTAGGATTATTCTGATCCAATTGGCCTCAATCTACTTGCGCATTCTGTCACAATCGTACCGGAAGCGCCTCAGTTTGTCAAGAAAGACGTGGTAAAAAATGTTTGTTCCGACAATAAATGAAGCCAAACCGGATCCAAATTGACCCTGAACGGTGATAAGTTACCCTATGCTTAGGAAACGGTCAAGGTTGTGTTGCATCCCGCGACTCGTACAACCAACCCGCGAACCACCCGACCGCAATCATGATCGCCGCGACGCACAGCACATACAGGATCGGCACCTCAAAGGCCCACATCGCCAGGATTTCGACCAGGGCAAATATTGCGCCCAGGGCCGCACCGTAAGTGGTCAGATTGGAGGCACGTCGCGAATTTACGCCAATTTGCCAGACCAGCAGGGCGGACAATGCGCTGACCTGCGGCATAAAGAGCAGAAGGCCATGCAGCAGTTCGCGATCAATGCGGCTCTGATATTCCGTCGCCACCCGATCCGGGGGGAATGCCGAGGCGACTTCCGTGTATTGGATACGGGCAATCAGCAGACCAAAGGCCCCTGCGATGAGCCAGCTCAGGACAAGCGGGATCAATACGCAGCGCACTAAATCGCGTCCGCGCAGGGATCGAAAAGCATTCAATAAAGCTCCGGCGTTTACAGGCATGGTCATGGTGTGCTGCCTTGCACCGCGCGAATGCCGGGCTGTGTTGGCACTGCGCCCTGCGTGGCTAGATCGGTTGGACTATTCGCGGCATTATCAAGCGTCAAACTCAAATTGAAAGCGCCTGTGCTGGTACCGCTTTCCGCGCCGAAGCGGGTGCCGCGGATGGTATAGCTCCCATCGAAGCGGAGGTGGAAGCCAGCAATCTGAGCATCCGTTGGAGCCATGCCCGCCGCACGCGCGTCGTCGTTCACGGCCAGGCGAGACAGGCCGCCGCCAGGGTTCTGGTAATACAGTTCGAGATACGGGTCAAGGTTGCTGTTGGGATCTGCCCGCATAGTGATCGTGACGTTATCCGCCGATTTTGCCGCGAAGGTATACAGGTAAATGAACGCTGACGATGCGATCTGGCCGGTGATCGTCTGCCCGTAGGCGATCTTGCCAGCATCTACTGTGCCTGCCGCCACGTTGACGGCATGGTTTCCATTCCGGCCAAAGGCCACCACTTGCGGAAATTTACCGGAATCGGCAACATACAGGAGCCGATCATCTTGCGCAAGCGCCAGCGCGGTGGGCCTTCCAAGCTGCCCCAGCTTCGGCGGTGCGCTTTGATCGTAGCCTTCGCCAATCACGCTGATCAGTGCGCCGTTGGGGTCAAGTTCGAGGATTCCCTGCTCGGCAGTCGCGACGAACAGTTCCCCGGTCTGATCCACGGCCAGCGCAAGGGGTGCCAGGTCTTGCAAAGCCTCATTGCCCAGGCCCGATTTCTTGGCGCTGCCATTTGAATCCAGCACGTAGATTCCGCCCGTGTTGCGGCCTAGCAGGTACACATTCCCCGCTTTATCCGATGAGAGCAGCGCGTGGTCAATAGGAGCAGATTGAATCGCTGACAGTTTCCAGGTCGTTTTCCACTTCCCCGTCGGATCAAAGCCCTCAATGCGGGACGAATCGGTGTGCCCGTCGAGGGCAAAGATGGCTCCGCGCAGCCCAAACGTAAACACTTGCGGCCCGCCAGAGCCAAACTGCCCATCGCCGGAACCCGGC
>DATGFK010000040.1:0-7210 GCA_035309185.1 Aggregatilineales bacterium | reverse complement strand
TTTCGTCCACCTGGGTGCGCTTGCCAAGATGGGCCAAAATGCCATGATCGCTGACCTGGTGGCGATTATCGGCAGCATTGACATTGTGCTGGGCGATTGCGACCGCTAAAGGGAAAAGAAAGAAGATGCTCGTAGACAAATACAAGGATCGAATAGACGGGATTTTAGCCAAGTACCCTGACCGGCGCTCGGCAGTGATGGGCTTGCTCTACGTCGCCCAGGAAGAATACGGCTACGTCACGCCCGACGCGGAACACGAGATCGCCGAACTGTGTGAAATTGACCAGACGCAGGTACATTCCATCGTCGGTTTTTACACGATGTACCGCGACCACCCGAAGGGCAAGTATTGGCTGCAAGTCTGCACGGATCTGGCCTGCGCCCTACGCGGTGCGGACAAGTTCTACGCTGAACTGCTGGAATATCTGAAAGTCCAGAACGGCGGCACGACTGACGACAACCTGTTCACCGTCGAACCTGTCATGTGCCTGGCCGCCTGCGACAAGGCGCCCATGCTCCAGTGCAACTTCCACTACGTGGAGAATCTGGACGTGGACAAGATGAAGGCGCAGATCGAGCAATGGCGTGCCGAAGCCGCCGGTGAAGGGAAGAACGGCAAGAAGTGATCGAGATCCGGGAACTTTCTGTGGCCGATTACGACGCCATTTGTGAGGTGTGGCGGGCTTGTGGCACCAAACTGCGTCCGCAGGGACGGGAAAGCCGCGAGAGCTTTGCACGCCAAATGGCAGGCGGCACACAGATGGTTCTGGGCGCGTTTACCGATGGCAGGCTGGTTGGCGTGTCGCTAGTCACCCACGACGGGCGCAAAGGCTGGATCAACCGGCTCGGCGTGCTGCCGGATTGCCAGCGGCAGGGCATCGGTGCGGGGCTGATTCGTGCGTCCGAGAAACTGCTGCACGACAACGGCCTGACCATCGTGGCAGCGCTGGTCGAGCACTATAATGCGGCAAGCCTCAGTTTGTTCCAGCACGAGGGTTACCACGTCGAAGACACCTATTACGTGACCAAACGAGATAGCCCCGATGCTTGATACGATCACTCCGATGCCTCAACCTCCAGAGAGTATTCGGCAGACGCAACCTGCCCACCGCGATCACGTTCTAAGCATGATCCCGCTGATTGTGGTTGGCTACGTGCTGGTCATTGTCGCGCTACTGATCCTTCCCTGGCCAACAGGCCAGTACGGTGAAGATGATGTAAAACTCGTGCCGCACATCGCACGGGTGATCTGTCCACTGCCCGACGAAGTGCCTGCCGACGCGCACCCGACTACGACTGTCCTGGCTTTCACCTGCTATCCCTGGGACAACGCGCGCCCGAACCTTCCGCGCCGTCTCCTGGACCTGGCGATCTACCCGGTGATGATTGTCGGGGTGTACCTGCTGGTTACGGCCATGCAACGCGGCACGCGCGGATCGCTGGTGGCACTGATAGCTTTCAGTGTCATTGGATTGTCCTACGCGGGCGGCCTGGCCCTTTTCACGGCGCCAGCGATCAGCATCTTCGGCTATCTGCTGATCCTATTTGGCGCTTTGATAGCCTGGGCGTCATTTCCACCTGAAAGCGAAGGCCCGCCCCAAAAGCAGATGGAATTGGTTCACGATCAAGGCGAAGGGTCAGTTGAGGGCGACAGCCTTCCTCCCCATGATGAGACAGGAATTCCGGACGCAGGCGCACAGGTTGACGCGCCTCTCGCATAACGTTATTTAAGTAAAGGCTGCTGCATCAGTCGGCCTGCACAGTAGGATAAAAAACGATGGCAGAAACAACTCATATTCTTTTGCGCGACCTGGACATCCCCGACATTGGGAAGTACAGCGTGTACGTGAAGAACGGCGGCTACGAAGGGCTAAATAAAGCGCTCGGCATGTCGCCTGACGAGGTAACGCAGGTTGTCAAGGACTCGAATTTGCGCGGGCGCGGCGGCGCAGGCTTCCCCACCGGTGCAAAGTGGTCGTTTGTGCCGAAGATTTCGGGGCCGAAGTATGTTGCCGTCAACGCCGACGAATCCGAAACTGGCACATTCAAAGATCGACAAATCCTCGAAAAGAACCCGCATCAATTGGTTGAGGGGGCGCTCATCTGCGCTTACGCGATCCAGGCCAACGCCGTGTACATCTACATGCGTGGCGAGTTCTGGGATGTGGCGAAGATCGTCGAAGCGGCGATTGAGGATGCGCACAAGGACGGCTGGCTCGGCAAGAACATCAAGGGCAAGGGCTGGGACTGCGAAGTCTATGTTCACCTCGGTGCTGGCGCCTATATCTGCGGCGAGGAAACGGCCCTGCTCAACAGCATCGAGGGCAAACTGGGCCAACCCCGCACGCGCCCGCCGTTCCCGGCGGTGGCCGGGCTGTACAACCGCCCGACGGTTATCAACAACGTTGAGACGTTAGCCAACGTACCGTTGATCCTGTCTAATGGAGCGGCCTGGTTCAAGGGCTTCGGCACGGAAAAAAGCCCTGGCACCAAGATTTTCTGCATGAGCGGCCACATTGCCAAACCGGGCAATTATGAATTGCCACTCGGCATCACCTTCCGCGAGCTGATCGAAGCGGCGGGCGGCGTTCCTGACGGCAAAAAACTGAAGGCGATTTTCCCCTCTGGCGGCTCCGGGCCAATCCTGCCTGCCACCGACCAGGTGCTTGACACGAAGCTGACCTATGAAGACCTTGCCAGCGTCGGCTCGATCCTGGGATCGGCGTCCGTGATCCTCCTGGATGAGACGGTAGACATGGTGTGGGCGGCGCGGAAAGTGATCCACTTCTTCAAGCACGAAAGCTGCGGCAAATGTACGCCGTGCCGCGAGGGAACATATTGGCTGGAAAAGCGCATGGACGCGATCTGGGACAAGAAGGCCACGGCTGCTGACGTCAAGCTGATCGAGGACATCTCCAACCAGATGAACGGGCGATGCCTGTGCGCGCTGGGTGACTTCGCCACAAGCCCAATTCTGAGTTCGCTCAAGAACTGGCGTAGCGAATACATGGCCCTCGTGGAGCAGCCCAAGTCTGCCGCCAAGCCCACGCCGAAGGCGGCTCCAGCAAAAGAGAAAGTGGCAGAGAGCTAAACTTGTCTCTATAAATGTTGTGGGTGAGCGAAGATACAGCTTCATTCCCATACAACATTCCGCATTGTAGGGGCCGATCTATGTGTCGGCCCGTATTGAGCACAAAATTCCGGCTCTTATTATTAATCGAGAATCTATGAACCAACCCCAATCAGACTTCGAGTCTGGCGAGCAGTTCGATTCATCTTTTTCTGGAAAGATGGAGCAGCCTATCCCGCCCGACTCCCTCGACGCGCTGCCGGACTTACCTTCCGGCGAAAGCGTCTACGATTTGGAGCGCCCGACCCTGGGGCGCCTCGAAAGGCTTTCGCTGCTGATCGAGGAATATCCCGACGAAGCCTCGAATTATGTGCTGCGCGGCGAAATATTCCTGGACGGCGGAATGACCGAACAGGCCGCGGACGATTTTCGCAAGGCACTCGATCTGGCGGATTCACAAGCAAAAACGGCGAATTGGGGTTATATTCTTGAAGCACTTGCCGACCGCGCACGCAACGGACTGCGTGCCGCAAACTTCACGGCAAAAACCACGATCTGAACAGCGCCGCTGGCGGCGAATCTTTTTGGAGGGTTTCGGATGGCCGACACCGTAAGAGTCTTTATTGACGACGTTGAATACCCGATGGAGAAAGGGGCGAACCTCGTTGACGCCGCCAAATCAATCGGGAATGACATCCCTGTTTTTTGCTACCACCCCAAGCTGGAACCAGTCGGCATGTGCCGCATGTGCCTGATCGAGCTAGGCCAGGTGCAGAGTGACCCGACGACCAAGGAGTTCCAGGTTGGGCCGGATGGTAAGCCTGTAATTCGCTGGCAGCCGAAGTTGCAGACGGCGTGTACCACAACCGTCACGAACGGCATGACTGTGCGCACGGCGACAAAACTGGTTCAGGACGCGCGCAAGGACGTGATCGAGTTCCTGCTGACCAGCCACCCGCTTGACTGCCCGATCTGCGACAAGGGCGGCGAGTGCCCGCTGCAAAACCTGACACTCCGCTATGGATCGGGTACGAGTCGTTTCAATTATGATGAAAAACTGCATCTCGACAAGCATTATCCGCTTGGCGATTTGATTTACCTGGATCGTGAGCGCTGCATTCAGTGCGCGCGCTGCACGCGCTTCCAGGAAGAACTCGTTG
Source organism: Aggregatilineales bacterium (assembly GCA_035309185.1). Classification (GTDB taxonomy): domain Bacteria; phylum Chloroflexota; class Anaerolineae; order Aggregatilineales; family UBA2796; genus DATGFK01. The sequence goes on along the minus strand of DATGFK010000040.1, from coordinate 2,980 downwards.
GCGACGATGTACTGGCTTTCTCCGAGCGCGGACGCTCCATCCAGATCATGACGACCAGCAATCCGCCATTCGATACCTATTTCAGCGGTAACACGACAGACATCTGCCCGGTGGGCGCGCTGACAACCGCCGATTTCCGTTTCGGCGCGCGTCCGTGGGAATTGACGGAAGTGCCGAGCATCTGCCCGCATTGCCCCGTCGGCTGCAACGTCAGCCTGACCACGCGGCCTGACCGTGACAACAGCGGCAATACGGTGGTAAAGCGCGTGATGCCCCGACAGAACGAATCGGTCAACGAAATTTGGATGTGTGACAAGGGCCGCTTCGGGCATCACTTCAGCCGTCATGCCGAACGCATAACCACGCCGATGATCCGCAAGGGTAGCCAGTTGGTCGAGACAAGCTGGGACGAAGCGCTGGGCGCCATTGCTGCGCGGCTCAAGGGCAATGACAGTGTGGGCGCGATTGCCGGGGCGATGCTCTCCAACGAAGACCTCTGGGAACTGCGTCGTCTGGTGGGCGGCACCGAGGGCAAGGGGTTGGGTGTGTGGCCCTACCGTATGACCGGTGCGGACGTGACGGCCAAAGTTGGCCTGCCTTCCGGCTCGAATTTCAAGCACGTTGGGGCGGGGTCGCTGGTGATCGTCGTCGCGTCGGATATTGAAGAAGAAGCGCCGGTCTGGTATCTGCGTATTAAGGGCGCGCGGGATCGCGGCGCCAGGGTCGTCGTCGTCAACGCGCGCAGCACCGAGATGGATCGGTGGGGCCGCAGCGTCCGCTACAACTACGGTGGGGAAGTCGAAGCTTTGAATGGCATCGAAATTCCTTCCGACACCAAGCACCTGGTGATCGTCGTCGGCGCGGATGGCCTGGATCGCGCCCGTCACGGCGCATTGATGCACGCTGCTGGCAATATCCTCATCAAGAGCGGCAAAGCGGGACAGATCAATAGCGGCGTGTTGGCCGTGTGGCCGGGCGCGAATACGCAAGGCGCTTTTGACCTGGGCTTTAGCAGCGAGACAACCGAAGAGATGCTCAAGAACCGTCCCGATGTCCTCTTCCTGGCTGACGCGGATGTGCTCGGCGAGGATGCCCTCAGTGCCGACCTGCTCAAGAAGGGCTTCAACGTAGTCAGTGATTTATTCCTGACTGAAACGGCGCGACAAGCCGACGTGGTGCTGCCTCGCCAGAGTTTTGCCGAGCGTGATGGCACGTTCACGAACGGCGAACGCCGCGTCCAGCGCTTCTACACGGCTCAGACGCCCTTAGATGGCACCCGCCCAGACTGGAAAATCTACGGCGATATCGGCGCGCGCATGGGCAAAGGCAAAGCGAAGCTGTCTGCGGCGGCAGTTATGCAGGAGATTACCCGCAATGTACCGCTGTACGCCGATATGAGCTACACGAACCTGGCGAAAGTCGAGAAGCAATTCCCCGAAATTACCGGGCTTGATCCCTATTACGGTGGTACAGCTTATCATAACCGTGGCGGCCTTGGGATCCGATGGAACGTCGAGGCAGCAACTCTGAGTGTACCAGCCTTCGACACGGCAAAATCGGACTCCACGACCAAGGGCATTGCGGTAGGCAAGGACGAACTCCTGGTCGTCCCAATTACCGTGCTTTATGACCGTAAGCCGACCTTTGCAGCCAGCGACGGCCTGATGCATAGTCACATTCCCGCGCCCCACGTGATCCTGAACAGTGACGACGCCAAGAAAATGGGCATAGCCGATGGTGAAACCGTGCGCGTCGAATTCGGGAACGGGCAGGGCGTCGAGGTCGCGGCAAGCGTGCTGCCTCACATGCCTGCGGGCGCTGTATTGCTGCCGCGCAACCTGAGTGAGCAGCCAGTCCCGGCAGTGCCGGTAGCCGGTTCCGTGCGTAAAGTCGAGGTGATGGCAAATGCTTGATTTCATCCAGAATATCATCAACCTATTGCAGAATGGCGTGCCTCAGAACAAGATTGTCGAATGTTCCGTCAGCAGCAACTGCTCTGTGACACATGGCATCGTCTTGAGTGTGATCTGGATGTTCATCCTGCTCACAGGGTTCGCCTATACGACCCTGCTAGAACGCCGTGTGGTCAGTTTCTTCCAGCAGAGGATCGGACCGAACCGCGTAGGGCCAGGTGGCTTTTTACAACCCGCTGCCGACGGTCTCAAACTGATCTTCAAAGAAGACGTGACGCCAGTCGGCGCCGATAAAGTTGTCTACTGGTTAGCCCCGGTCATAAAAACGATCCCCTCGATGATTATCGTCGCGGTGATCCCCCTTGGCCCGCCGCTGCTGATCCCCTGGTTCAACGGGATGTGGTATCGCGTGCCGCTGTCCCTGGCAGACCCCAACGTCGGCGTGCTGTTTCTGCTGGCCTGGATGAGTCTGGGAACGTACGGTATCGTGCTGGCGGGATGGTCGAGCAACAACAAGTACAGTATGCTGGGCAGTTTGCGCGCGTCTGCCCAGATGATCAGCTACGAACTCAGCATGGGTCTGACAATGGCGGTGCCGATACTCATCACCGGAACGATGAGCATCCGTGCCATCATTGATGCACAGGCCACGCCGGTGGTGCTGGGTTGGTTCGTCTTCCAGAATCCGGTATCGGCAGCCATCTTGATGATCGCTTTACTGGCGGAAGTCAACCGTTCACCGTTCGACCTGCCTGAAGCCGAATCCGAGTTGACGGCTGGTTATCACACAGAATATAGCGGTATGAAATTTGCGCTGTTCTTCATGGCCGAGTACATCGCTATGATCGCCGTGAGCATGATCGCCATCGCACTTTTCTTTGGTGGCTATCACTTCGCGCTGGTTGACCAGGTTCCGATCCTCGGCCCGCTTGTGTTCACAGGGAAGGTGATCCTGGCCCTGGTAGGCATGGTCTGGGTTCGCGCCACGCTGCCTCGCATCCGCTACGACCGGCTGATGTCACTCGGCTGGAAAGTGATGTTGCCCGTCGCGCTGCTGGCTGTAGCCT
>DATGFK010000039.1:0-3820 GCA_035309185.1 Aggregatilineales bacterium | reverse complement strand
TGCCCACGCACAAACAGATCTTCACGCGAGAACCCACCACTGGCCGTTGCCGTCGGTGAGGGGCCAGGCGTTGTGCTTAGCGGAGCCGTGGGCGAATGTGTCGGAGTCGGGCCAAGCGGAAGCGTCGTCGGTGTTGGGGTGGCGCTTAGGGCAATCTGCGCGCTGTTGATGCAGACGGCCATTCCGGGATAACCGGGCTGCTGGGTCGCGATGAATTTGCAGCGTTCCAGACACAGTTCGTAACGACCAGCAGTACAATCAGCCTGGGCCAGCCCCGCCTGGATGCCAACCGTCGCCACAATGGCGGCAGCCCGCTTTGTACCGGCGAGGTTTGTCCCATCGCGCCAACCGGCCAGCCCGGCCAGGGCGATTGATGCAATACACATCAGGCCAAAAGCCAACCCAACCGTTACCATGAGCAGTGGATTGCGACAGCCGGAGCGCGGTGGTTCTTCGATTTCCTCTTCGTCATCGGCGTGTATCAACACGCCGAACACCGGTGGGCGCGGCTGAGTATCTTCTAGCGTGGATGCTGGTTCGTTGTCCAGATTTGCCAAAGAAAGCGATCCTCGTCTCCTCAAATTTCGCCGTGAACTGCACGGCAAAGCGGGCGCATTATAGCGCGGCGTGTCTCCTCTGTCGAACCCGGTGGTGGTACGATCCAATAGTTATTTGTAAATTGACGATCTCTTGACGGCTGTCGCCTACAATGAGGCTCAATTGATCAAAACGCAGGCAGCTTTACACGCGGCCTGTAGCACACAGCCAGGAGACCCAGAATGGCAAACGTAATGTACACCGTTACCATTGATCAGCCAGTAGACAAAGTCTTTTCTTACGTTACGGAGGTGAGTAACCACCTGAAGTGGCAGCAAGGCATTCTTGATGCCAAAGTCTCGCCGGACGGGCCTGTGGGCCTGGGTTCGATTTACAGCTACACCAGCGAGGTGATGGGCCGACGGATGGAGACTCAACTGAGGGTCTCGGCCTATGAACCGAATAAGCGATGGAGCGTGACCACAACTGGTGTTCCGCGTCCTGTGGAGACCGCATACATGTTCGAAAATGAAGGCAGCACCACGAAACTTACCATCTCGATGGAACTCAGCGGCGGCTATCCGGCAGCAGCGGAAGCGATGGTCAAGCAGCAGATGCAAAAGAGTCTCGAAGATCAAGGCAATCGCATCAAGAGCGCTATCCTGTAATAGGCCGCTACACAATTCCCCTCCACACAAGGGAGTGGAAACCTCTTGTTTACATTACCTCAACTTAACTCAACCCAGCTTACGAGTCTCAGGCAGTCTGCTGTTCTGTGTACCGCCGTGCATCCTGGACAAAAATCATGCTACAATGCACCCTCGTTGCGATATTGCGAAATTGTTTTGATTTCACACGGAGAGATGTCACGTGAAGCGATTTTTGTGGATAGCCGTACTTATGGCTTTGGCGCTGCTTCCGAATGCATCGAATTCAGTTCAGGCGCAGACCAACGCGCCACAAAACTGCAAACCTGGCGATCAGGCCTGGATCGGATCGTTTGGCTATGGGGCAAACTGCCTGGATGGCGCTGGTTGGCACACGTATGACAAGCAAACCGGGGCCGTAACAAGCGACCAGACTGCCGCTATTGCGCTTTGTAACGGTAAAGTCTGGATTGCCAATACACTTGGCATTACGATGACGGATGGCAGTCAGACGACGAGAGTGGACACCGACTTCAGCGGCAACGCCATCGCCTGCAAAGGAAATGATGTCTACGTGGCCCACCAAAATGGCCTTTCTCATTGGAATGGAAGCGGCTGGGATACGATAGACGCCAAGAATTTTGGCACAGGCGATACTGCCAATGACGTGGTAGATGTCGTAATTGCACCTGATGGCAAGTTGTGGGTTGCAACCCTGACTTCAATCGCCACAGGCGATGGCAAGACCTGGACGGTTTTCGAGAAGGGCAAAGGCTTTAGCGAAGACGAGGCCTTTGTAAAGCTTGCCATAGACAGTAAAGGCAACGTATGGACGAACAGCCCAACAGGCCTCTACAAATACGACGGAAAAACGTGGAACAAGATCGACACCGACACCTACAGCGTTCTTGATACCCTCATCGTCGGGCCGTCGGACAAGATCTACGTTGGGTCATTTGCCGAAGGGTTGGCCGTCTATGACGGTAGCGCCTGGACAACCTATGACCGTTCGAACAGCACAATAAGCAGCAACGAGGTACATAGCCTCGCTGTTGACGGTCAAGGACGTGTTTGGGTTGGCACTGAGTACGGCCTGGACATTTTCGATGGCAAGACTTTCACGTCTTACCTGATGGCGAATTCGCGCCTCGTGGATAACGCGATTGTTGCACTTGCCGTTACAGGCAACGGGCCAGCGCTGCCCGCGCCAATCACCCGAAAGCCCGGCTCGCTATCGGGAACAGTTGTTACTGGAACCACGCCGCTTGCTGGCGCCGCTGTCGAAGTTTGCACGGAATTCATTGGCTCATCTTTTACCGGCAATACGCCTTGCAGCGATAACCCGTTCTTCAAGGATGGTAAGACGGGCGCGGATGGGAAATTTACCGTTCCCGATCTCCCGCCGGGACTATACGGGATGGTGATCCAGGCGGCGAACGGTAAATGGGTGCGTCTGACTGACTCCATTGCCGAGTCGCGTTTTGAGGTCAAAGAAGGTGGCGCCTTCGATCTGGGTACGATTGATCTGAGCACCACCAAGTCTTCCTGATTTGGGTAGTCTGGATACAGTCAACTCTGTATGTTGCGTCGGCTGAAGTACCAGCAGCCAGCGATCATGATAACCAGCCCGCCGATAAGGCCATATAGCAGCGTCGGCATGGCAATCATGCTGTCTGTGCCCGTGAACTGCCGCACCATCACTGCCGGGAGCGTCCACGGATAGAGGTACGCCCAGTCCTGGTTATTGGCTCCGAATACTCCGCCCATCACCGCCGCCATGCCGATCCCGATGGTGATCACAAAGCTGGGCCAGCGCATGGCGGCAAATGTGTGAATGGCGATAATGAGCCAGGCTGCCAGGTAGCCCAGCAACAAAGCAGACAACAATGATGTCCACGGAAAGGGCGCGTTGAAATTCAGGTTTGGCTTGAGATGGAGTACCTGTGCGCTCATTCCGACCAGCCACAGCCCCACGCACAGGACTACGCTACTCATGCCAATCGCTGCCAGCGTGATGATCTGCTTCGCCATGTAGACTGTCCAGCGCGGAATGGGCAACGCAAAGAGATGCTTCCAGCCGCTGGCATTGTGATCCAGGCTGCCCAGTAAGGCAGTTTCAAGTGTGATAAAAAGAGGCATCATCAGCACATTCCAGGCAAACAGCATATTGCTTGCGATCAGTTGCCAGCCATTGTCCCTGGCTGGCCCTTCATAGCGCATCAAGATGAGCCACAACAGACCATCAACAGCCAGGGGAGCCAGAAGAATCATCACCAGCGCCAATGTCCGCCTGACCTTGATCACTTCTGCGCGCAGGGCGCGAAAGAGCATTATTTGCGTCATGCTATTATCTCGCTTTCTTTCACAGGAGTTTCTGCAACCTGAATGTGAGCACTCTCTTCGTCGCTGCCCGTCAACTTCAGGAATATGTCCTCAAGGGAAGGCTGTTCCAGGCTCAAGTGGTATATGCTCAGTCCTGCGCCGATCAACTGCGCCGCAACCGATGCAGCATCGGTGCGCTTGTTGGTCATAATTTGCAGGCGCTGCTCGGAATCGAGCATTACAGGCCAGCCCGAATCAATCAACAAGCGGCGAGCCTCGACAGGCTGATTGACCTCGACGCGCACGTGTTCTTG
>DATGFK010000038.1:0-8078 GCA_035309185.1 Aggregatilineales bacterium | reverse complement strand
GTGTATATCGCTACGGCCTATATTTTCTCGTCCGGCAGGAAATCTATAATGTCGCCGTTTCTCGAGGATACACGCCTGACCAGATTCAACAGAAACTTGACGACTACTTCATCCAGGAGGGTGGCGCGCCAGGCTTTATCGGCTTCGTCAATTACAGCGCCAAAGTAGGGGAAGGGCTACGCCTAACCAGTTCCTATTCGTCTTCGAATACAAGCCCCGCCACGATCACGCTGACCGGGACATTAGCCTGGATCTATTGGGGCGCTGAAATTCTCCTCGTCACAGGACTTGCAGCATACCAGGCTCGCAAGGCCGTCAATGTGCCGTTTTGTGATAAAGATAACAAGTATTTTGCCAGTGTGAACCTGGGCCGTGTACCGCGCGAATCCGCCGATCAATTCCTGACTCAAGCCAAAGCGGGCAACTGGAGCACCGCTGCGGCGATGATCGGCTCCCCCAGGGGCAAGGTGATCTATCCGCATCTGGCGGTTGTGGCTCAAAAATGCCCCGATTGCAATACGAACCCTGTCGCCTTGAAGGTCGTCCGCAAGCTGAGTTCGCGCAGCAGCAGTGACCGCGTCGTCCTGAAGACAACGCTGACTCCTGCGCAATACGACGAACTGGCAGGCGCGGCTCAGGCGGCTATGGCAAATCCAGTCCCGGCCAGGCAGGGCGCATAACCATCCTTTTGTCCACTTCCTCGCTGCGAGGGGAAAGAGAGTGCCAGGAGCCGATCCGTAATACGGGATCGGCCCCTGGTGTTTTCTCCCGTAGGAAATGAAAAAACACTCCGGAAATCCCTCCCCCACAATGGAGGGAGGGATTTAGGGTTACGAGGTGACTTTCTACGGATGCGGCGTCGGGTGGCTGAGCAAATACTGGGCCAGCGCCGTCATCTGGTCGGCGCAGGTCGCGCTGATCTTCTTGCCGGACTGGGCTTTGACCTCGCTGATGAAGTCGCTGAGCGCGTCGGCATTGATCTTGACCAGCAGCGAGTTCTGGATGCCGCTGTCCGACACGCAGGCCGCTATTTTCGCCTTCAGGCTGTCGAAGGATGGGGTTGGCGTAAAGGTGGGTGTGAAGGTGGGCGTATTGCTCGGCGTTAACGTGAAGGTTGCTGTAGGCGTGGCAGTGGGCGGCATGGGCACGCTGATGGTCAGGACGTGGCCGTTCGGGTCGTAGGAGAACGTCACCACGGTACCGTTGCTCGGCACGTTGAAGGGGATATTGGCGCCATTCTGCGCGCCGCCCGCGCCATAGTTGAGCGACCAGCTTTCGTAGAGGGCCGCCTTGGCCTGGTAGTTGCCCGCCGGGAGCGCAGCCTGGAACGAATACGTGCCGCTGCCGGTGGGGTCTTCCAACCACGAACGCAGGCAATCTGGCGCCCAGTTGTTCGAGCAGCCCAGCGCATTCTGGAAGTCGCCCGCCGCCACGACGATCTGCGAGTTGGCGTTGCTGGTGATCCAGTGCGTCTTGTTGTCGAAGTAGAACTTCACGCTGGTCGAGTTTGCGAGGTTAAGCGGGATATTTGCCCCGCCCGGCGTGGCATTCTGTCCGTAGTTGACGTTCCAGTTGCCGTTGAGGGCGACCTTGTATTCCCAGTTGCCCGCCGGGACGGCAAACGTCGCGTCCCAAACGTCACTGTTGGAGTCGTAGGTTAGCGCCGTGTTTGCGCAGGCGGGGTCCCAGTTGTTGGCGCAGCCAAGCTGAGTCTGCATGGAGCCGGGCACGACCACCTGCGAGGGCGGCGGTATGGGGGTGACGGTTGGCGCGGCCCCGGTTGAGGTTGGGGTTGGCGGCAGGTTGCCCACGTTGACCGACAGCAGATGGCTATTCGGGTCGAACGAGAAGAGCACCGGCGTTCCGTTCGCCGTCACGCTGAAGGGGATGTTCGGGCCATTCTGCACGCCGCCCGCGCCGTAATTGAGCGTCCAGCTTTCGTTGATGGCCGCCTTCACCTGGTAGGCTCCGGCGGGCAGGTTCACGAGCAGGGTATACGTCCCGCTGCCGGTCGGGTCTTCCAGCCACGCACGCAGGCAGTCCGGCGCCCAGTCGCCAGGGCAGCCCAGGATGCTCTGGAACGTGCCCGGCGCGGTGACGATCAGCGAGTTCACGCTGCTGGTGATCCAATGCGTTTTGTTGTCATAGTAGAAGGTCACAGTGGTCGGCGCACTCAGGTTCAGCGGGATGTTGGCGCCATTTTGTGTGGCGTTCAGGCCATAGTTGACGTTCCAGTTGCCGTTCAGCGCCGCTTTGTATTCCCAGTTGCCCGCCGGGACGGTGTACGTCCCCTGCCACACGTCATCTTTCGGAACGTAGGTCAGGGCGGTGTTCGTGCAGGCCGGGTCCCAGCTATTGGCGCAGCCCAGGGCGTTCTGCATCGAACCGGCGATCACCACCGACGAAGGCCCGACCGGGGTCGGGATGTTGGTCGGCGCGATGAAGGTTGGCGTCGGTCCGGTTGGGGCCACGGGGAGGCCGATGCCTGTGCCGCCTACCGGGCTGTCCACAAGAACGATCCCCGTGTGGCTGGCAAGCGCTGGGACGTTGATCGCGCCGCCGCTGACGGTGTACGTCGCGCCGCTCAATGCATCGGTGAACGTCGTGCCATCGGGGATGCTCATCTGCACCGCCGGGATGCTGACGGTGTGCGCGTTGGCATCGTTATTCAGGGCGACAACGGCCCAGTTTGCATCGTCGAAGCGGCCAAAGCTGTACAGGTTGTTGGTATCGTCCACCACCAGGCTCTTGAACGATCCATCGCGCAGTGCGCTGACCTGCTTGCGGGTCTGGATCAATTTCTGATACAGGTTCAGGAGCGACATATTCCAGTCGGAGGTGTTCCAGTCAAACGTACGACGGTTGTCGGGATCGTTGCCACCCGTCGTGCCGATCTCGTCGCCGTAATAGATTGACGGCGGCCCGACGTAGGTCATCTGCATGATGATCGCTTCGGACATCTTACTCGTGTCGCCGCCCGCGCGGAACAGGAAACGCGACGTATCGTGGGTCGTCAGTGAGTTCATCAGCACGAGCTGAGTCGGACGCGGATTGTCAGAGAGCGTGCCGCGCAATGTGCTATCGAACTGGCTCACGCTCAGGCACTGGCCGGGATTTTCGCCGTGAACGTTCTGGCAGGTCAGCCATTCGCTGATGGGGATGTTGAAGCCGTTGTAGTTCATGGCCGAATCCCACTCGTTGCCGTGCATCCAGGCGTTGGGATTGCCCCACTCTTCGCCCATCATGAGCGCTTCAGGGTTGACGCCCTTGACGTAGGGACGAATGTCCTGCCAGATGGCGTGATTGTCCGTCCCGCCGCAGCTTCCGGCGCTGGGCGTGCTGGTGATGCTGACCAGGTCGCCCGCCACGTCGTAGCGCCAGCCGTCAATGGAATAGGGCGGCAGCAGATAGGTCTGCATGACGGAACCGGGCGTACGGTAGATGTCGTCGCGCAGGGAAGACGAACTGTAGTTGAGCTTGGGCAAACTGGCGTAGCCAGCCCAATCGCAGTAGGAGGTCGGCCAGTTCAGGAATACGTAGCGATCCGACCACTGGCTGCTCTGGCTCTGGTACGCGCCGGGCGTTGAATACAGGTTCTGCTGGTTAAACCATTGGTTAAAGGTGCTGGTGTGGTTGAACACGCCATCCAGCATGACGGACATGCGCGTGCCGCTGCCCGTATGCGCCGTGCTGATCAGCGTTTGCAGATCGGCGTTCGTGCCGAAGTGTGGGTCAACCAGGATATAGTTTTGCGTGTCGTATTTGTGATTGCTGGGCGACTGGAAGATCGGGTTCAGGTACAGCGCATTGACTCCCAACGTGCCCTTCAGGTATGGGTCAATTTTGGCCGTGATCCCGGCCAGGTCGCCGCCAAAAAAGTCTTCGCCGTTGGGCGGGTTTTCAGGCAGTTCTGACCAGGAATTATGCTGGTAGGCGCAGAAGTTGCCGAGGGCGTAACTGCCCGCCGGGCAAGTCCCGCCGCTGAGGGGAACCGCCGTGCTGGACGTGAAGGTGAGGTTATTGCTGGGATCGCCGTCAAAGAAACGATCTGGGAATATCTGGTAATAGACGGCATTCTTCGTCCAGGTAGGGGTGTGGAAGCCGGGGACGATCCAGAAATCGCCACTGGTCGGCTCCGTTGTCCACGGGCCGAGCGCGTTGTACCAGGCCGTGGCCGTGCCGTCGTTGATCTGGAAGCGGTAGTATTTGAGCGATGGCGAGGCGGGAACAACCCCGATCCAGAAGTCGAACGTTCCGGTGGGATCGTTCTTCTCCCAGACCATCGGCGCCCAGTGGAAGTTGCTGTCGGCGGTGTCGTAATATTTGATGTTGGCCGAGGTGATGTCGCCCTTGTAGACGCGGAAGCGCAGGGCAACCTGGTCAGTGGCTGCTGGCTCGATGGGGTTCATGTACAGCGGCCCCTGGTCGGCAAACAGGCCGTTCCATTCGACGTTGTTGTCGTTGGTAGCCGCGATGAGGCGGCTGCCCGTGGCAGCCAGCGCCAGCAGCACTAAAAAAGAGAGGGAAAAGATAAGGACGAAGCGCAGACGCGGGTATCGGTTCACAACAAAAACTCCTTGTGAATAATCGGAAAAGAGTATCTAACGCTGCGACGGATCGTGCGTCTTGCGAAGGACGGTCAGGAGTTGTGGGGTTAAAGAAGATACATTGCGGCTAAGAAGAATGAATTATTCGCAAAACGTTTTGTAATTGTCGCCATTGTGCCTCAAAACGTTTTGCTTGTCAAAAAAAGACTGGACAGACTGACAACTTATAAGACCTGGTGTAGGGTTCGGGTTGTTCCCCCGCATCCCCTAACCCCCCCTCCCATGCCACAGGGATGCCTATGGCACGGGAGCGGGGCCAGGGGGTAGGGATTCCCTACATCTCGTACTTTGCCTCGACGGTCTTGGGATCGCTGCCCATGCTGAGTTTGAAGCCAAGTTTCTCGCAAATGCGCTGCATATTCACGTTATCGGCCAGGATCAGGCCGTTGATGCGACGCAGTTTTTCATCCCGGCCATAGTCCAGCAGACGGCGCAGGAGTTCCTTGCCCAGCCCTTTGCCCTGGCTCTTATCCGCGATCAGCAGTGCGAACTCGGCCTCATCCATACCGTGCAGCTTGGTGAGCCGCCCCACACCCAGGATTTCATGCTCGTTGGTTTCGGGATTGAGATAATCGGCGACCAGCGCCATTTCCCGCACGTAATCAATGAAGCAGATGCGGGCCAGCCGCTCGTGCGCGACGCGCTGGCTTAACTGCATTCGGGTGAAGTAGCGCATGTACACGCTGCGTTCCGAGAGCGACTCGTGGAACTTGATCAGCAGCGGCTCGTCTTCGGGACGGATGGGCCGGATCGTCACCGGCGTACCGTCCTTGAGTGTCCAGCCCTGGACGTACTGCGTCGGGTAGGGCCGGACGGCGAGGCCCGGTAGTTTATCCTCGGTCATCTCCGTACCATGCAGCACGACCCTGGCGTCCAGCGCCAGGAGGCGCTCCGGCGAGGCCAGCAGGGGGTTGATGTCAATTTCCTTGATCCAGCGCTGCTCGGCAACCAGTTGGCTAAAGCGCACCATCAGTTGTTCCAGGGCGACCAGATCGACTGGCGGGCGTCCCCGTACGCCCTGGAGCGCTTTGTAGATGCGGGTTTGTTCCATCATGCGGCGGGCCAGCGTGGTATTCAGCGGAGGGAAGCCCAGTGCGCGATCCTTGAAGATTTCCACCAACTGTCCACCCATGCCGAACAGCAGTACAGGCCCGAATTGCGGGTCGAGGCTGCTGCCGATGATGATCTCGTAGCCGTCGAGTTTGATCATGGGCTGCACGGTCACGCCGTTGAAATGCTCCGCCCCGACCTTTGCCGTCACAGACTCGTGGATGTCCTTGAAGGCGCTTTGCACCGCCTCCGCGCTGCCCAGGTTCAACATTACGCCGCCGACATCGGTCTTGTGCGTGATGGTCTCCGAATACAGCTTCAGCACCACCGGGTAGCCGATCTCACCAGCGGCCTTCACGGCTTCCTGCGGCGTGGTGGCGATGCGTGTTTCCACCGTCGGGATGTTGTACGCCGCCAATAGCTGCTTCGACTCGAACTCGGTCAGGATGGTGCGCCCAGCCTTGCGCGCCTTCTGAATGATCGTCTTAACCGTGTCCAGGTCAGGTTTATCACCCTCACCAGAGAGGGTTGGCGTTTCGTACAGCCCGCGCAGGTTCCAGGTAAAGCGCCACATATAGTTAAAGACGTTGGCGGCGGTATCCGGGTAGGAGAAGGTTGGCACACCGCTGTTGTTGAGAATACTTTCGCCTGCGGCAACCATTGGCCCGCCCATCCAACTGGTGAGCACCGGCTTGTTTTCGACGTGCGCGTAGGGCTTCAACTGCTCGGCGGTCTGCGTCGGATCGGTCATCGCTTGTGGCGTCAGGATGACCAGCAGGCCGTCGCTGTTGGCGTCATTGCCTGCAATCTCAAGCGCTTTCGCGTAGCGCTGCGGATCGGCGTCGCCCAGGATGTCTATCGGGTTGTTGTGACTCCAGGCAGCGGGCAGGATTCCGTTCAGCTTCTCGATAGTCTCCGGCGAAATCTCGGCCAGTTCGCCGCCGCCCGTGATCAGCGCATCCGTCGCCAGTACACCCGGCCCGCCTGCGTTGGTCAGGATGGTCAGACGAGGGCCGCGCGGACGCGGCTGCTTGGCGAGCACGCCCGTCATGGCAAACAGGTCGGAGATACTGTTGACGCGCAGCACGCCACTACGGCGGAAGGCTGCGTCGAGCACTTCATCGCTGCCAGTCAGCGATCCGGTATGCGAGGCGGCAGCTTTGGCGGCGGCCTCACTGCGCCCCGCCTTGATCACGATAATGGGCTTGGTCAGGGCCACCTCGCGCGCGGCAGAGATGAACGCCTGCGCATCCCCGATGGTTTCCATGTAGATGACGATGCTGCTGGTTCGCGGATCGTCGCCCAGGTAGTAGATCAGGTCGCCCCAGTTCACATCGAGCATCGAGCCGATAGATACGAATGAACTAAAGCCGACCTGTTCGCGGAAACTCCAATCGAGGACGGCGGTACACAGTGCGCCGCTCTGGCTGATGAAGCCGACGTTGCCGCGATTAGCCATCGTCTGCGCGAAGGTGGCATTCAAGCCCGTGAGCGGACTCATCACGCCCAGGCAGTTCGGCCCGATGATGCGCATGTTGCCCTGGCGCGCATAGTCCAGGATTTGCCGTTCCAGTTCGACTCCCGCCGGGCCGGTCTCCTTGAAACCCGCCGAGATGATAATTGCGCCCTTGACACCGAGATCAACGCACTCCTTGATGATCCCCGGCACCGTCGGCGCGGGTGTCACGATCACAGCCAGGTCTATTTTTTCGGGAACATTTTTTAGTTCGGGATAGGCATGGATGCCCAACACATTCGCACGTTTGGGATTGATCGGGAAGATCGTGCCGCCGAAGGGGCTGCTGAGCAGGTTCCAAAGGATGGTTCTGCCAACGCTACCCGCCTTTTCCGTTGCGCCGACCACGGCAACCGTTTCCGGCGCGAAGATGTAGTCAAGCGACTGGCGCGTATAGTGGAAAACGTCGCTGCTGCGGTCGCCTTCCGCCTGTTTCTTGACAACTGTCTGCATGGTGAGTGAGTCTCCGTTTTGAAGCACTGTAAATCACGTACTGTGGCGATCTTAGCTTTTCAACGGCAATTGATCCACTTCTTTTGCTTAACAAGTGACAAATGTCCGGTGCTAAACTCACATCTGGTTACGGACTGTGATTTGCAGGCGGCTGAAGCTCGTCCAGAAATCGCGTGCTGATGGTACAATAACGCATCTCCGAAGCAGATAACGTACTGATCCTCAAAGGGTGCAGGAGAGCAGATGTCCCCTGACGATCCTTCGCAATCGGCCAAACTGCTTTCCCGCATCACGCCGGTGAATGTGGCGCTGGCCCTGGTCGTCGGTTTGTGCGTCGGACTGATCGCGCTGCTGGCGCGTCGGGCCACGTCCCCCGATTCGTCAGCTATAGCCGTAGCCGCAAACCTGACGCCGTCGCCCACGGCGACACCATCGCGGGCGCGCGCCACGCC
>DATGFK010000037.1:0-12378 GCA_035309185.1 Aggregatilineales bacterium | reverse complement strand
CATGCCCTGCTGGAAGGCTTTTATGCCGTTCCACAAATTGGCGCAGTCATCGTGCCCATAAATTTCCGACTTACCGCCGATGATTTCTCTTACATCATCAATCACAGCGGCGCGCGGATTGTCTGCGTCCACTCCGATTACCTGGATGCGGTATCCGGCATTCGCGTCGATCTGCCGAACGTAGAGAAATTCGTTGCGCTCGAAGGCGTACACGAAGGCTGGACAGATTACGAAGCAACGCTCGCCGCTTCCAGTCCTGAATTCGAGCATCCTTCAATCAACGAGAACGACCTGATTTCCATCAATTACACAAGTGGTACAACGGCGCGTCCTAAAGGTGTCATGATTACGCATCGCAACGCTTACATGAACATCGTAGGGACGCTGCTGCATAAGGCGCTGACCCCGAAGGATCGTTATCTGTGGACGCTGCCGATGTTCCATGCTAACGGCTGGACTTTCGTCTGGATCGTGACGGCGTGTGGCGCAACGCACATCTGTTTGCGTAAGGTCGAGCCGACGGCTATCTTTGATCTGATTGAGCGCGAACACGTGACTTTTTTCTGCGCCGCGCCAACCGTCCTGATCAGCATTGCCAATGCACCGGAGGAACTGCGCCACAGAGCGCCGCGAGGCATAGAACTTTTTACAGCAGGTGCGCCCCCTGCTGCGATTACGATTGAACGCATCGAAAGCGAACTTGGCTGGGAACTGACACAGGTCTATGGGCTGACCGAGACGGCGCCATTCATCACCATTTGCGAACCCCGCCCCGAACACGAGTCGCTTTCAGTGTCAGAGCGTGCCATTCTCAAGGCGCGTCAAGGGGTTGAACTGCTTACTTCAGGCGAACTTCTCGTTGTCGATCAAACTGGGAAAGAAGTGGCCCACGATGGTCAAAGTCTCGGCGAAATTGTCGTGCGGGGCAACGTGGTCATGAAAGGGTACTTCAACGATCCAGACGCAACCAACAAAGCCATACGCGACGGCTGGTTTCATTCGGGCGATGCCGCCGTAGTACATCCCGATGGCTACGCCGAAATCCGCGATCGCATCAAGGATGTGATCATCAGTGGCGGCGAGAATATATCTTCAGTCGAAGTTGAGGGCGTTCTGCTACGCCATCCCTGTGTGCAGGAAGTGGCAATAGTAGGTATGCCCCATGAACAATGGGGTGAAGCCTGTCACGCCTTTGTCGTTTTGCGTTCCGGCCAGTCGCTTACTGAATCCGAGCTGAGACAATATGCACGCGATCACCTGGCACACTTCAAGGTGCCGCAGTGGTTTACATTTGTGAACGAACTGCCGAAGACGGCAACTGGCAAGGTGCAAAAATACGTGCTGCGCGGCGGACGCGCAGCGATTGCAACACAATAACCTGTTTGGTACTTCAGGAGCCGGGGATGATTCCCCGGCTCAAATGCTTATTTCAGTCTTGCCTTAACATACTGGGCAATCATATATGAGACGCCCATGATGGACAGCATGGGGTTGACGCCTGTTGCCGTCGGGAGGACGCTGCCATCGGCCACGAAAAGGTTGCGCACCTCGAACGTCTCGCCCGTCGGATCTAGCGCACCGCGCGCCGGATTCGCGCCCATGCGGCAGGAAGACATCTGATGCGCGCTAAGGAGCGCAATGTCGTTGACCCACAATCCTGCATTCTGCACACCGGTCAAAAATGCCTCAAGGTCGCTATCCTGGTCGCGCCGGTAAACCATCGGCTTCGTATGCGGCGCCCCGATCTCCGTTGCACCGGCGGCATGGTGGATACGCAGCGATTCGATCAGGCCGTGCTGCAAATGAGCGGCATCTTCTGGACTAAGTTTGTAATGTAACATCGGCTTACCGCGCGAATCGAGGGTGATCCGCCCGCCGCCACGATCCCGCGTCAGGATGATGATGTTGCCAAGCGTGGCAATTCGTTCCATGACCCGTTTGTGCTGCAACCCATTCGCCCAGGGCAGTACAAGTGCCCCGATACCGGGGTGAATAGGCGCTGTTTCAAGGGTAACGCCGTAGTGGCAATTGTCGAGGTTATTGAACGCTGAAACGTAGCGGCTCATCAGGACGCCGTGCCAGCCCTCGATAAGATGATCGTACAGGCCATAGCTTACGCTCGTGGGATGCAAATGTAGATTCTGCCCGATGTGGGCATTTGTTAGTCCAGAACGCATGAGTAGTGCCGGTGTGTGGATTGAGCCTGCCGAAACCACGACCGCACGTGCTTTGATAGTCAGCGCGACTGGCGTTCCTTGTGCGGTTGTAACTTTTGCGGCGACGCCTACCGCCTGCCCATTCTCGATCAGCACGCGCTCAGCCTCGGCCCCAACGACGATCCGTGCTCCGCGTTGGTAGGCATCGTGCAGGTAGGTTCGGGCGGTACTCTGCTTGGCGCCATAGCGACAGCCATAATTGCAGAATCCACAGTCGCCACAGCCGTTTACGTTGCGGGGGATAGTGTTCGCGGGCAAACCAAGTGCCTGCGCGCCAAGTTCTAGCGCGGCGTTCTGCGGATTGGGGGTGGACTCGTCGGAATCAACGTGGCTGCGTCTGGATACGGCATCGAGCGCGTCCTGGTAAGCTTTACCGGTGTAACCCGTAACCCCGTATTCGTCTTCCCATTCCTGCAAAACGTAATCCGGTGTTCGAAACGAAGCGCACCAATTGATCGTTGTTCCACCGCCGAGCGTGCTGCCTGCCAGGACAACGATTCCCAGGTCGGCAGTTGCCATGAATCCCCGGTTCTCAAACAAGTGCTGCGCGGCGGAAAGTTCCCGACCATCAAAGTCGGCTTCCGTGTAATAACCACCCTTCTCAAGCACGATCACGTCCAAACCGGCAGCAGTCAGCTCCCCTGCAACCACACCGCCACCTGCGCCACTGCCGACAATTATCACGTCTGTGGTGAGCGTTGAATCGGCGTCAATGGAGAGGGGCTTGATTGGGTTATCAGAGGATTGTCCATGCGGCGGCGGCCCCGGATAGCCAATGGCTGCCCAGTTAGGATTGCTGTCGTTTTCGTCGCTAACGGTATAAAAGCAGAATAGGACCAGGCGCTTGAACGCCTGAAATGTATAACGCCGAATCCAGTAGCGGCTGTTCGCCCAACCGTCGAGCATAGTCGTTTGTTCGTCCAGTGACATCGTGGCGAAGCGTTTGAACGGGCCACCCAGGATCAAGTTGATCAGTTCATTGTCGAATAAATCCAGCGCCAGTTTTGTCAGACGTTGTTGCGCGGATGATGCCGCCAGTTCAAACGCCTCGAACACTGCGCCAGGCACACCGATGTCGCTGGCTTTGCGTGCATAAAACCCATGCGGATCGGCTTCAACCGAAAGGGAAGGCGCAAGCGTGTCACAGATCGCTGTGAGGGTTTCCCATTCGCGGTCGGAAAATCGCAACGTGGATTCAGCCACCATAATTTTCGCCAGGATTTGAATTTGCGCCGTTCAGAATAAAGTATTCTGGCGAGTATAGCACAGGCCCCTCTGCACACACAGATTCGGCGCGTTTCGAGTCTTGAAGGCATCGCACAAGGATGATATACTAACTTGCACGCGGGCGCGTAGCTCAGTTGGTTAGAGCACACGGTTCACATCCGTGGGGTCAGGGGTTCAAGTCCCTTCGCGCCCACACCTGTACAAGCGAGTCAACCTCTACATAGGTTGGCTCGTTTGCATTATGACCCCACATGATGTGATAATCCGACTTCCAGGTCGGCGCGACAACTTTCTCGCCAGATGTATAAACCTTTTCGCCGCTTAGGCTTTTAAGTTGGCACATCTTCGTCCCCATTGCATATTAACTATTACAAAACATTTTACATTATTTTCAATATGTGATATACTTCTAAGTTAAGTGTTGACTACTTGAGGATAGGATAGTTATGGCAAAGAAGAAAGCATTGGCGGAACAACTCAAAAATGAACCAATGCAAGACTATATCAAATTTCTCGTGTTTGCCGAAATGGGATCGGGCCGCAGCTTGAGTAAGGCGTTCCGGCAGTACTACGAATCTAAGGATGATCCCTCCAAGATGTGGATAGGCCTATCCGAACAGTATCGCTGGGGGGAACGTGCCGCTAAATATGATGAGACGAACGCCTAATCCGTAGTCAGAAGGCCAATCTTTTGCCCGGTCAGGTAACTGACGTGAGTTCGGGACAATAGAATCAGGCAAGGATCATTGATCCGTGGACAGGGCATATGTTCTCGTCTGTCCCGAACTGACCTTATACATTCACGAATCAAAAGGGCGACTCCAAGTCGCCCTTTAGTTTGGATCGAGAGCGCAAACGAGTTTATTGGATAGGTGTGGCCTTGAGCACTTCGCGGGCCTTGAGTGCCAGGTGCAGGTTGAGCCGCACGTCAGCATCATCCAGGTCGAGGCAGGTGATCTCGGCGATCCGATTCAGGCGGTAGGCCAGCGTATTGCGGTGAATATTGAGTTCCTTCGCCGTCAGGGCTGTGTTGCCGTTGTTGCCAAAATAGGCGCCGAGCGTTTCAATCAGCTCGCTGTGTTGATCGTTATCATAGGCCATCAGATCAGCCAGCCAGGTTGTGCAGAAGCGCTGGAGTTCGCTGGGGTTGTTGAGCGAGAGCAGCAGGCCGTACAGACTTGAGTTACCAAAGAACGTGGCCCTCGACTGGGTACGAAGCTCGTCGCAAAGACCAACTGCGCTTTCGGCTTCGCAGAACGACTGGCGTAGATTGTCTGATCCTTGCGCCGGGCGGCCAACTCCGCAGCAAACATCCTCGCCATTGAGGCGTGCCGAAAGCTGCTGGCGAATCTCTTCGGTTTTGTGCTTGAGGCGCATCGTTTGGCGAGGTTCTTCCACCGGGTGGAAGAGCACTGCCGAACTCTCGTAGGGCATAACTGGCCCCTTGATGCCACGCCGGTTGGCTTCTGCCTGCAAAAGCCCCGCAAACTGCTCCCCGTTAACAGATGAGCCAGCGGCACGGTAGATCACGACCGCATAGAAATGCTGAGTCTGAAATCCGTATTGTTCAAGAACTGCCTGGTCAGGCGTATGACCCTGAAGCCAATCCTGGAGCCAGTTTGGCCCGACAGGCAGCGTTACGTTGCGTTGCGCTTGTGGACGCGCAGTTGGTAGGTAGTAGTTAATCGCTTGATTCTCGGCCATCATGCCCCCTACAACTCTTCTCAGGTCTACTTACCTGACCCGATTTCGGTTCATTCTAAGGCAGATTGCCGAATCTTTGTTAGCCATAATGTATAAGATTTTTGCAACTTTGTTTGTGCGAATCGCACAAGGTGTCGTTAAGAGCCTGCTAGGGCCGATGTAAAACTGCAAAGCCTCAGCTTATGCCCATAGTATCCTTGATAGGCGGGAGTTCTTTCTTTGGGAAGCCCGTATTCTGCGTTAACGCTCTGATCTGGCGTAAATGATCCTGGTCATGCCAGAGTTGAAAGAGCATCCACGACTTGTAATTCATCTTTCCAAACAGCGGATATTCGACGACATGGGTTTGGTCTGACCGTGCGGCCTGGCGCATCATCTCGTCCAGTTCTTCAGTAGCCGCTGGCAGAATAGTTCTGCATTCGGCGGCGCTCAAATCTTTGCGGGCGCCCGCCCCCGGAATCGGTGCAGCGTGATCCAGGTGCGGCAGGACAATCTGTGATAGCTCAAGCATAGCATGGTAGGTGCCATTTTGGGCCGTCACCAGATGGCTGACAATCTGGCTGATCGAGAAGTTTTCAGCGTCAGGGTTATAGTTAATCTGGACATCATCCAGGTCAGCGAGGAGCGCGATTATTGCCTGGCGCTGGCGATGAAAAGCGCGCAGAAGTTCTTCAACCGAGTAAATGCGAACTTTTTCCGTTAAAGGTTGACTGCGATCCTGCAAAAGGGTCTTGTAGACATTGTCCATTACAGCGTCGTCTAGTTCAGGCATTTTCCGTCTCCGATAACGTCTGGCACGATCTGTACTTTAAGATGAGGTCTAGACGCTCAATCCTACACCAGCTTCGCTTTGTGCTTGACCTAAGCACGCAATGAAATTCTTAGTCAGTCCCAACAATGCCATGTTTGCGCCCCGTCTGGTAGATGCAGTCAGCCAGTTCGGGGTCGTCACAGCGCATGACATCTTCCAACAGACTGCGCATACTCTGCACATGCGACAAAAGTGTGCTCAATTCGATCAGTTTGCGTTCCAACAGATCACGCCATTGTGGGCTGGGCGAGGGGTTAGGGATAATATCATTGACCAGGATCGCAATTTCATTGAGCGTAAAGCCTGCTTGCCGCGCTGTATGGATAACGGCCAGGCGCTGCAAAATACTGCTATCGTAACGGCGCTGTCCGCTTCTGCGGCGAGCTGTCGGCAGCAGGCCAATTTCCTCATAATAGCGCAGTGTTGAAGGACGTAATCCGGCCTGGCGTGCTACCTGACTGATAGTCATCTCCGGCATTTCAAATTTTCCCCGTTGACTTCAAGTGAACTTTAACGTGTACAGTGAGCACATCGCGAATATAAGAGGAGATGTGGTGAACATGAACAAGTTTACCTTCGCAGTCACCGGTGAGAATATTGAGGAGCGAGTCCTTAACTCGGATTTACCGGTACTGGTGGAGTTTGGAGCCAGTTGGTGCCCGCCCTGCAAGATGATTGCACCCCTCGTGGAAGCCGTCGCCCGCAAATTCCAGGGCAAGCTCCTGGTCGGCGTGGTGGATGACGACGCTGACCCAGACATTGCACCCAGGTACGATGTCCAGGGCTTGCCCACCTTGATACTGTTCAGGAAGGGGCAGCCTGTGCAGCGCCTCGTCGGCTTCAGGCCCCAGCAGCAGCTTGAAGCGGCAGTGTTGCCGTTTCTGGATAGTGTTCCAGAGGGAACGGCCTGAGGGGATCACTCCTCAAGTTCCAGTTTGAGTTCAATCTGGCCGATGCCGATCACGTCACCCGCGCTAAGGACAATGGGTTCCTCAACTCGATAACCGTTAAGGCGTGTACCGTTACTACTGCCACGGTCTTCGAGCCACCATTGACCGCTCCGCAGCGTCAGCATGGCGTGCTCGGCACTGGCAAAAACGTCGTCCAGATGGACTGTATTGCTTGGCGAGCGCCCCAGTGTCGTGAGCGGCAGCAGTGGGAACGATTTGCCAGGTAAGTTGATGCCATCTGTCGAATGCAAGACAACCAGCCGACCACGTCGCCGTGTCCGGGTGTCAATCTCCTGGCTCACCGCCTGGAAGTCGCGCCACAACATGACGAGAACAGCGCCGACGAATGCCATCAATAACAGCGCTGCGGCGACGCGCAGCGCAAACAAGATTACGTCCATTGTCTTATTTCGTTGGGCGTCATTGCTTTGTCATAATGTAGGGTCATTGTCTTTTGCAGACGTTTCCGATTCTGCATGAGCATCCAGATCCGCAGCCGTGCTGCTGACATTGCGAAGATCATGCCCGGTGCTTGCTTCGTCTTCAATATAAACAAGCAAGACCCCGGCCAGGGATATCACATCGCCTGGATTTAATATGCATTCCTTCACGTGCTGCCCATTGACCTGAGTGCCCCCTGTACTTTGCAGGTCATACAGCACATAATGCCCATAACGCAGGCGAATCTGGACATGGACGCGAGACACACGCGGATCGTCAATCACGATATGGTTATCGTGTCGGCGCCCGATGTTGATCACGTGGCGCGTCAGGGGGAACGTTTGGAGACTGCCCTGGATTAACTGAGGGTTGCGTGGCCGATGTTCTGGAACAACCGGCGAGGCTGAAACAGGCCGCATGGCTTGAGTCGCCCGCAGATTGCGTTCCTGGAAGGACGCGCTTATAGAAATACTACGGCGTGCCAACGATGATTCGGCCACAAGTTTGATGATGGGCGTATCGTCCAGACGCAGCCCCGCATCGGCAGCCATAGCAATTACCGTGTCGCCAATGATGCGGCCTAGACCTGGCTGCGCAGAAGAAATCGCCGCAAGGTCCTCTGGATTCAACCTGACTGTAAAATGGTTGGGGGCGATACGAGAGCCATCCGTCGCCAGATCGGCGTTATCTTCCAGCGCGCGGGCCAGGTGTACCGCAACCTCACGCGGCTGCAAGCGACCAGAAAAAAGGCGCGCAAAACTACCTTCGACCAGGGTTTCAATTCGTCGCTCGACTGCGGAGAGGCCTCGACTATCCATATCCCCATTATACTCAGGCAAAGTGAATGCAACATGAAAGTCTGAGGCAGAGATAATTCTTGCTCTACTTGAAGCTCGCGATGGAAGCGAACAAGATAACGGCAAAGGCCAGTATAGCGACAAGAGCAGTAATAATTCCGCCGAGCGCCCTGGTATGACCTTGCCCGGTGTTGCCAGATGCCCGTATTCCCCGTATTCCAGCCAGCAACCCGGTCAGGGAAAAGCCAGGAATGCCGACGAAATACAGCAAGCCAAACAGTGTTCCGAGGCCGCCAGGCGCCTGCATATTTCCGAGATTGAGGCCCGCTGGCGCATAAGACAAAAAGGCAGAGACGAGGGCGATCACCAGGGACAGAACTCCCAGGATGAGCGCATAGTTTGCGGATGGATTCCCTTGTACTTGATCGGCCCGGCCAGCCACAGACGGAGGTTCGCTTGCCATCTCAACAATTCTCCCCTCACATGCACCTTCAAACGCAAGAACTAGAACTGCTCCAAAAAGCGCAGATCATTGCCCCAGAAATAGCGAATGTCCTTGATGTCATGCTTCAGCATCGTGATCCGTTCAGGCCCCATCCCGAAAGCGAATCCGCTGTGGGTAGCAGGATCATAGCCACCATTTCGTAGCACTACAGGATGCACCATTCCGCAGCCCGCAACCTCAAGCCAACCGCTGTATTTGCAGACGCTACAGCCCTGTCCTCCGCAAATAATACATTCTACGTCAACTTCCATGCTGGGTTCGGTGAAGGGGAAATAGGAGCTTCGGAAACGGACTTTTTTGTCCTCGCCCAGCATCCGGTGCAGGAACGACGTCATGGTACCCTTGAGATCGGACAGTCGAATGTTTGTGCCCACTGCCAAACCTTCAACCTGGTTAAATTGAATTTCCTTGCGGGTTGAGATTTGCTCGTAGCGGTAGCACATGCCTGGCAAGATCACCCGAATGGGGCCGGGTGCAAAATGACGCATGGCATGAATCTGTCCAGGCGAGGTGTGTGTTCGCAGGATCACGCCGGGGGTGGTGGTATGGAATGTATCCCACATATCGCGAGCCGGGTGATGCTGCGGAATGTTGAGCAGTTCAAAGTTCGTCTCGTCGTCTTCGACCTCCCGCGTGCGGAACACCTGAAAGCCCATATCGGCCCAGATCTCCGTGATCTCGCGCAGCGTCTGGTTGGCAGGGTGAATGCCACCCATTGGAGTCGGGCGCCCTGGTAGGGTCACGTCAATTTCGCCCGATTCAAAACTGTGAGCCAGTTCGCGCTGTCGGATCAATTCTTCGCGCCGAGAATGCAATGCCGTTAATTCGTCGCGGATCTCGTTGGCACGCTTGCCAAAAGCAGCGCGCTGCTCCGCAGGCAATTGCCCGACTGACCGCAGCAGCACTTTGATCTCGCCGTTTCGCCCGATATAACGGCTTTCCCAGTCTTGCAATGCTGGAGCGCTCGTTGCCGTTTCAATCTCGTTACAGGCATTGGTATAGAGCTTTTCAAGCTGATCGAGCATAAATTGTCTCACTATATCTTCGTGGTTTTTGCCAGTATGACAGGAACGGCGGAGCGCGTCAAGAGGCCAAGAGAGCGTACTGAGCTACCACACAGATTCTATCACGGATAAGCCTGAAACGGAGTTTACCGCGTGATGCGAAGCTTCGCGCCCGTTTCTGATATGAAATGCTTGACAGATGAATCGAAAATATGGTAACTTGAATTTGTTCGTAATGTTTACAAATAATCCCTGAGCGCTTTGGTTATGTTACAGGCCAATAGATTTAGCAAAGTTACCGCAACTCACCTCAAGCAGCACAACGAGACGCTGATCTTGCGGGAGATCTACGCCCATAAATCTATTTCGCGTGTCAAATTGGCTCAGTTGACCGGCCTTTCGCGCCCATCGGTAACGGAATTGACGCAGGGGTTAATCAAAAAGGGGTTGATCAACGAAGTTGGCCCGGAACGGGTCACCGACAAAGTGGGAAAGCGGCCTACCCTCCTGGCCTTCAACCCGGATGCATCGCAGATTATCGCTATTGTTATCGGCGATACGCAGATTACTGGCAGCCTGCTCAACCTGCGAGTCAAAGTGATCGAGGAAAAATCTCTGCCAATGGACGGTGCAATTGGTGAAGTCCTGGTTTCAAAGATTTTCACCCTCGTTGACGCACTCGCCAGGCGAGCCACACAACCCTTGCTGGGGATCAGCGTGGGCACGCCGGGGATTGTGGATAGTATCGCCGGGATCATTCACCTGGCTACGAACCTGGGTTGGCGCGATCTGCCTCTGGCAGATCGGCTTTCCGACCATTTTCGCGTGAACGTGTACGTGGGTAACGACAGCAACCTTGCCGTTGTCGGTGAACATCGTTTCGGGCTTGCCAGGGACATCCGCGACCTGATTGTTGTGAAGATAGGAACCGGCATGGGCGCTGGCATCCTTACAGACGGCAATGTCGTACATGGCAGCACCCATGGCGCTGGCGAACTCGGCCATATCCCCTTCCCGCCCCTGAACGACGTTTGCATCTGCGGACAGCGCGGGTGCCTGGAAACGCTGGTCAGTTGGTGGGGTTTACGGCGTTACGCGCAGCGGATTGCTGACGAACACCCTGACTCACTTCTTCACCAACTGGCTGATGGCGGCGAGGTTAGCGTGGGAATGCTTCACGAAGCACTGAGCCAGGGTGATCCCTGGATGATCGATCTGGTCAAGGAGGCGGCAAAATTCCTGGGCCTGGCGCTTATCGTCATGATCCATCTCCTCAATCCCACTAAGATCATACTGACCGGCAGCATGGTTCAGCTCGGTGAGATATTTCTTAAACAGGTGCAGCAAACGGTAGATGCACATGGCATAGCTGGGATTGTCAACCCGACGGAGATCATCGCCAACGCGCTGGATGACAAAACGATCTTGTTAGGTGCAGGCGCGCGGCTCCTTGAGATGGAACTCGGCCTGTAAGGGTAGCAGGTAGGCATTGTTCTTGCCCACTTCAACATGACAGAAAGGGGGTGATGCAATCGAGTAGCGTAATGATAACTGGTTCTGAGGTAGGGTGGACAAGTCATGGCCCCTCACTCGCAAACTGTCCACGTTGAACAGATTTCACCTGAAGATCTAGACACGAAGGGAAACCAAGAGGTAGACAATGGGCAAAATTAAAGGCTCGATTCTGAGAAAAGCTGGGGCGCTGGGCGCGGTGGCAGCCATGCTCCTCATGGCGGTCCAGGCGACCGCTGTCAATGCGGCGGGAACGACGATTACCATCGAAAGCTGGCGTACAGACGACGTTGATCTTTGGGACAGCTTTATTGCCGATTTCAACAAGACCCATCCCGATATCACCGTCAAGTTCCAACCAACTGCACCTGACCAATACAACGGTGTGTTGAGCGCCAAGCTTGACTCCGGCACGGCAGGTGACATCATTACGTGCCGTCCGTTCACAAATTCGCTGGATACGTTCAAAAAGGGCCAACTGGCCGACCTGACCAGCCTGTCTGGCATGGAGAACTTCAGCACTTTCGCCAAGCACGCCTGGAGCACGCCCGACGACAAGACGACCTTCTGTGTTCCGATGGCCTCGGTGTTGCACGGCTTCATCTACAACAAAGATTACTTCGACAAAAATGGTTTCACCGAGCCGCAGACGTATGAAGATTTCCTTGCGCTGCTTGACAAGATCAAAGCAAAGGGTGACATCACCCCGTTAGCCCTGGGCGTAAAAGACGGCTGGGCAGAGCAGACGATGGGATTTGATAACATTGGCCCGAACTTCTGGGGCGGCCAACCTGGCGTCGACGGGCTGCTCAGTGGAACGCGCAAATACAACGATGCTGGCTTCCTGGCTGCCTACACTGCCTTGAGCAAGTGGGGGCCGTACCTGGGGACCGGTTTTGAAGCCGAGAGCTACGCGGATAGCCAGACCCTATTCACCTCTGGGAAAGCTGCAATTTTCCCGGCAGGCTCCTGGGAAATCTCTGGTTTTGAGAAGAACGCCTCCTTCAAGATGGGCGCCTTCAAAGCTCCTACTCCGGCTGGCGCAAAACAGTGCTATGTCTCCAATCAAATTGACATTGCCCTGGGTATGAATGCCGCCAGCAAGAATCAGGACGCGGCCAAGACCTTCCTATCGTATATCGCCACCCAGCAATTTGAGACCCTTTATGCTCAGGGCCTTCCTGGCTTTTTCCCACTCGGTAACTTCAAGA
>DATGFK010000036.1:0-6003 GCA_035309185.1 Aggregatilineales bacterium | reverse complement strand
AACTTGAATAACTCGAACATGATGCCGGAGATCACGCGGTTCCCGAAGCCGGGCGGCAGCACGAGGTCGCCGTGATGGGTCGAGACGACGCTCTTGCCGGTGATCTGCGCGACCAACGCAACCAGGGCCGTCTCCAGCATGGGCGTGTTGGTGAAGATCAAATCGTAGCGACGCATGAACTCGAACAGGGCCAGCGGATAGGCAGGCATGACCATACCCCGGCTCATGTGGATAGGCGCCCACAGCCGGACGATTCTTACGCCTCGCACCGTCTCATCGCGGGGCAGGTCATGGCTGTGGCGGGCGCACAGGACGGTGACCTCGTGTCCACGCGCCGCCAAAGCTTCGGCGACGTGCTGGACGTGGATCGTATAGCCGGTGCGGTGTGGAACGTAATAGAGCAGGCAAATCAGGATTCTAAGAGGACGTTTTTCGCTATTATTCACAGCACTATTCGCAGTATGCTTCACGGGCGCAACTTCACGTTTAACCAGGCGTGTGGCGTCAGCCACTTTCGCGGACGGGCCTACCACTATACCCCAAATGGGCAAGAAATCCTCACTCATTCACTCCTCGTGATAGGCGCTCCAGGCTTCGCCGGGCGTCTTCTCACCGGCGCGAATAGGAACCTTCAGGCGGTTCTCTGCGGGCGGAATGGGGCATGACCAATTCGGGCCGTACGCGCAGTAGGGATTGTAAGCGTCATTGAAATCCAGGCGCACCTTACCGTCCGGCAAGCGCTTCACCTCAAGATACCGCCCTGCGCCGTAAGTTTCGTCGCCGCTGGTCGAGTCGGTAAAGGGCAGGAAGAAGTCCTCCTGGCCGGGCTGAAAGTACAGGGTCAGGGTCGCTTCCTGCCCGTCAACGGGAAACTTCACCTGCCCCCAGCGCAGGTAAGTGCGAACTTCGCCCGTGCTGGTCTGCATCTGGACGTGCTTCTGGTCGGCAAATGGCTCTGCCTTGAGTTCAAAAGCCAGCGCGGGATTGGGATCGAAGTAACGCAGCCCATCGAATTTCGCTTGCTGCTCAGGCGAAAGCGGCGCGTAGGGGCTGTGCTTGAAAAACTTGTCCTTTTCCTGGCGCTGTAGCGTGATTTGTTCGGTTTTCTGCATGGCTGCTCGTGATCCCTTCCAAGATTAGTGCTGTCCTGACCTCTATTCTTGAAGACGCGGTAGCCCTGGCTGACCCTTACGCCGTCTCAGCAGGTTAGCGGCCAGCGCTGCGAAGATAAGAAGAATGGCAAGGCCAAGTGACACGGTACTGATGGTTCGGCCCGCCTGCCAGGAGCGCGGCGCGTAGGTCATACTGACGCGATGCTGACCCTCCGGCACTGCTACCGCACGGAAAGCGACGTTGGCACGGTATATCATGGCGGGCTGAGCACCAAGTGTAGCCTGCCAGCCCGGATAGAACGTATCCGCCATGACGAGGAATCCTCCGCCCGGCGGCACAGCCACGGCAATGTCGAGCGAGAGCGGACTTTCGTCGAGGATAGTGGCGGAGGCACCCAGATTGACCTCACCCCCTGTCCCCCTCTCCCAAAATACAGGAGAGGGGGAACCGGGCGCCAAATCCTGTTTGACTCCCTTTTCCCCCGTACTCGTGGGAGAAAGGGTTGGGGATAGAGGGGTCTCCGGATTCTCGATTACCACGCTTTGCGATGCATCCCAGCCGGGCGCGGTAATCGCCTGTTCTGCCGCATCCGGGCTGGCAGCGCTGACAGCTTGAGGCACGACCCAGACACGATCTGGCACGGTCGCGGGCGCAGCAGACCCGACAACCTGGGCGATCCCGGCGGCGCGGAGCAGATTGGGTGCGGGCGTGGGATTCGCGTTCAAGAGCCGCGAAAATCGTTCAAAGCCATCCGGCCTGAGCGGATCGAAGTTGTTGAACACCGGCTGTAAATCCAGCATGTTCATGTCGGGAAGATCGCTGCGCCGGTAACTTTGCCAGTTCTGCACAGCCACGCGGTAATCGTCAGGTCGCAAATAGCCATCGAAAGCCGACTGCGGCAATTGCTCGTTGCCTGGATCGGGCCAAAACAGGCGTCCGGCGCCATTCGAATTGCCGTTCTGGTAAAAGCTGGCGGGTACGCTGGGATTGCTGAGCGAATTGGCCCACCACAGGTCGAGCGCCACGAAGAGCAGCACCGCGATTTGCCAGCGCTGCCGTTTGAGTGGGTTCGACGGCTGCGTGGCAAAGATCGCGCTTGCGATCAGCGCCAGGACGCCCGTGGTCGCCATGCCCTGCGCCAGTTGATGGGTAATGGGTTTGGCGCTGGCAAGTACAATCTGCGCGCCCAACCCGGCCAGGATCAGGATCACACTGCCGATCAGCGCCACGGCGATATTGCGCTGGACGCGGCGATTGGCAGTTGGCTGCCAGAACGAGGTGGCCTGGGCGGAGAGGATCGCCAGCGAAAAGACGGTGAGCAGCAGCCAGCGCGCCGGGGCCTGGAATAGATTGAAGGTCGGCACGAAGCGGTACAGCAGACCTCCCAGCGGCGTATATTGTCCGAAGGCCAGCGCCACGCTGATAATGCCGACGAGAGCGAAGAAGGGGATACGGTTGACCTCATCCCCTGGCCCCCTCTTCCAAAGTGCCGGAGAGGGGGAACCCGTGGCGCTCGTACTTTGAGGTTGCACACCGGTATCTGTGCCAGGCCGGGAAACTACAGTGCTTTCCCGGCGTCGTCGGCGTTGGCGCAAATAGTGAATTGTCACCAGGATCGCGAGGACTGCGGGCAGAATCCCTACGTAGGCTGTCGTCTCGAAATATTCGCCCTTAATCCCATAACTGCCGTCGCCGGGATTGCCGAAAAAGTTGGGATTGAACAGCGTCAGGAGCGACAACGGCGCGTACGAGAAGTTCAACGCGAAGGTCTGGTCAACGCCCGAAGCGCGCTGCGACTGCGCCATGTATTCGGCGGTGGGCAGCAACTGCGCGGCAGCCAGTCCAACGGCAAGCGCCAGCGCCGCCGCGCCTGCTATGACCATTCTGAGTACGGCGACAGGCGTTTGCCGCCGGGACAACACTTGCCATAGCGCATAAGCGCCTGCCAGCGCCAGACAGTAAAACGTCCACTGGGCATGACCGGTCAGCAGCAGCATCGCGCTCACAGCCGAGAGCGCCAGAAGCCCCTAATCGTGATGCTATCTACCATGCCGTCTACCGCCAGGATCAGCCAGGGCAGCCACGCCGCAACATCCAGCATGGGCGCCGTTCCGAAACGCGCCACCAGCGTACTGCTCAATGGATAGGCCAGGGTGGCAATTCCGCGTCCAAGCCGGTCACAGTGGAGCCGTCCGGTCAGCAGCCACATTCCAAATCCCGCCAGAAGCAGATGCGCCATGCCCAGCAGGCCCATCGTTTGCGGGCCAGGCAGCAGGAGATACAGCCAGTTCGGCGGGTAGAGCAGCGCGATTTGGTAGTTCGCCAGGAGGGGTGCGCCTGCGCCGTTATACGGGTTCCAGAGCGGGAGCCTGCCCGCAGCCAGCTCGCTCAAGGCGAACTGCCGCCAGGGATAGAATTGCAGGGAGGGCAATCCCCAGAAGATGACCTCGCCAAAAATCAGACGATAGAAGAGCGTAAGGATGGTCAGCGCGAGTAAGGTCAGGGGCAAATAGTCGGGCCAGCGTCGCAGCCAGGAGGGCATATTTCGCAACCATTCTCTTCGATGCTAAACTCCCCATGATACACTATTTGTAGCATTGGGATACCCCTTGCCCACAACGATCATCCTTACAACGATTCTTGGCTTTATTGTCGGAATACTGGTCAATCTGATCGCAGACTATCTCCCTGCGCGCCGTCACCATGAGCTGGCGAGCACCAATCCCTTCGTCTCGCCGAGCGGAATCCCGCCAATGCCGACCTTTTTACCGCGCCGGGCCGATGCCCAGGATAGGCGGCTGTGGCCGCTCTGGGCATGGTCGGGAGTCCTGTCGTGGCTGACGAACACGCCAACCTTTGCCGAGCGCCACCCGATGCGCCATGTCCTGACCGAGCTTGGCCTGGCTGCTGCTTTTGGTTGGATCGGCGGGACGTTTGCCGATATTCCTCAACTGCCTTATCTCCTGTTCGATGCTGCGATCTTCGCGCTGATCGTCATCATTGACGTGGAGCATCGCTGGGTGATGCTGGAGATCATCGTTCCGGCGGCGCTGGTGACGATCTTTGAGGCGGGTGTTTGGCCGGGGAATGCGCTCGAGTTGACGCTGAAGGGCGGCCTATACGGCTTTGGCGTGACGTTCGGATTATATTTGTTGGGTAAGGTCTTCGGGCGGGCGCTGGAAATGATCCGGCACCGGCGCATCGGGCGGACGGTGTTCGGCCTGGGAGACGTGTACATTGGCACGCTCGGTGGTCTGCTGGTCGGTTCCGAGGGACTGTGGTGGGCAGTCCTGATTATGGTGTTTACGGGCGGGGTGGCTTCGCTGGGCTTCGTAGCCTACAAAATCCTGCGCACGCGACGCTATCGCATGTTTTCAGCGATCCCTTACGGCCCTTACATCGTAATCGGTTTTGCCGCGATGTTGTACATCCCGCAGGTGATTGACCTGATCTTTCGGCGGCTGCTCAACTGGCCGTATTGAGGAATAGCCTTAAGCCAGCAAACTGAATCCCTGTATCCCGGAATGGTGCCGGTCAAACCATTGCCTGAACTCATCCAGGCGACAATACAGACACGGACCAAATAAATGCGATGCTTGCGCGCTGGCGGCGTAATTTAATTCGCCCAGGCCGTCACAAAACGGACAGTCCGGCGTGGTTTCGTATTCTTTCTTGTACGCTGCGAAATAGTCCTGTGGCAAACGGCAATTTGAACAGCCCAAAAAGGTTATTCCTGAGATGGTGATTGTAGAGGTTGTAGCACTGCCACAGCGGGGACATTTCATGGGGTGACTCGGTTGATACTGAGAATTCTGTAATGTACTTTGTACACAATTCTATGGGGTCTTTAGTTGCGGCGCAAACTCCAGGGGCGCTCTATCTGCGGGATTCGAATGAGCGTCAAGCCCTTTATCAGAACTTTCGTAGACGCCGCGTCCAGTAAAATGGCCTTGCATGGACGAACGGTTTCGTGAGAGAATCCTCTTGCGTGGTGATTTTGTCGGGAAGGGCCTGGTAGTTATGGAACCCCACGTTAGCAAATCGGAATTGCTCCACCGCCTGGCGAACGCCAAGGCGCGACTAGATGCCCTCCTGGCGCTAATAAGGCCAGAGCAACGGATTAAGCCAGAGCTTGTTGGAGGCTGGTCGGTCAAGGATATGCTGGCGCATTTTATCGCCCACGAGCAGCGAGCGCTCGAAGAACTGCGGGCGGCCCTGCGAGGTGAGCAGCCCGATAGTCTGCCTGCCGACAACGACTCCTTCAACCTGGGCGCTGTGCTTGCCAGTCGTTCACAATCTTATGAACAGATCAAGGCCGCCTGGGATCGATCCTTCGCGGAAATTGTCGAAGCGGTGCGGGCGCTATCCGAAGCCGACTTCGATCCGTGGAGCCAGGTTGTCCGCCTGCTGGACGATAGCATAGATGGCGCGTTGGCGAACAACTCCTACGAGCATTACACCGAACACTTGCCGCAGTTGGCGGCGATTGTGGCTGATTTGGGATGCTGATGGTTTATAATGGAGGTGGGTAAGTATGACAAAGACTATCAATTGCATCGCCACTCTCCCGAAACCTGGATTTATCGTGCTATGCCTCCATTGTCTACAGTAAACGATTAGTAGGAAATGACAGAGATGACCGTACAACTATCTATCCCATTCGAGACGCTGGTTTCGCTGGTGGAGCAACTGCCTGAGAGTGAGAAAAAAAACTTGATCGAGCGGGTGAAAGTCCATGCAACTGCGTCGGAGCTTTCGCCAGAACAAAAAATCGCGCTGTTCGAGTCAATGGCGATTGACGCGGAGGTGATCGAAGTCCCGTCCGTCCGCCGCGAGGATTGGTATGGCGACGACGGACGCTAGAGTGTTCATCGACACCAACATTTTACT
>DATGFK010000035.1:0-2909 GCA_035309185.1 Aggregatilineales bacterium | reverse complement strand
CCCTCCAGGACCGTGACGACCCGCAGAGCGATGGTCAAGAGGCGAATGAGCCCCACGCGGTGATCGTCGCGTTGCACATACAGCGGCCCCAGAGACAGGGGATGGCCTTTGAGTCGGCCAAAATTGCGTTCGACCAGGGATTCATCGCGATAGGCTTCGACCGCTTGCGCCAGCTCCAGCACAGCGCTGTGTTGATTGGTCGCAGAGACTCGCCAGCCAAGACGCTTCATCGCACGCTCGATGGCCTGCGGATTGCGCTCGGTCTGTATCTGGAAACTCCAGGTCTGCCGAGGAGACGACGGCTTCCCTCGATACGCGCGAACGGGTTGTACCTGAACTGCTTCCTGAATGTGGACGTGGAGCAAGCCCTCGACGCGCAACGACGAAAGGATGGACTGAACCTGTTCCTCTACCTGGAGGCGGCTGGTCAGCCGGGGTTTGCCCTGTTTGCGCACCATCAACTCCCTGATGGCCTGCTCGGCCTTCTCCAGCCGTGCTTGCAAACTGCTCTGGGCCGCGAGGCTTCCATCGATCGATTGAATCATCAAGCGACGCTCTGGCCAGCAGATCGTCTGATCCCCGTCCTCGACCTCCATCTCGACCAGCGTTTCATATCCCTGAGCAAGGCACTTCGGCTGGCCTGCCTCGTCCTCGCGCACCGCCTGCATCAACGGCGAGCCTGCCTCCAGATAGGCTTCGACGTTCTGAGCCAGGGCAGCTGGCGGGACGTGCAAGGCCGAAAGAGGGCACAGGTAAAAGTCGCCTTGCGCCTGGATATGAGCACGCGTCTTTTCGGCAGCCATTTTGCAATCCCCCACGTACAACAAGCCTGCTCTTCCCAATCCCTGGTGAACCCGATCGATCAGGGGGACATACACCGGATCATCAGCCTTTTCCCCGGAGAGCACTTCACTGGCCAATGGCACGCCAAACGGGTCCAGGGTGGCCAGGGCAATTTTGACTTGCGGCAGGTCCGGTCGGTGGTCTTTCCTGTGTCCCAATTGCAGCAACCCCTCTTCGCTGACGTCGGCGTAACTGCTCACCGTGGTCGTGTCCAGCCGCACACACCTGGCCTCCAGATCATAGACTCGCAGCAGGTGTCCCATCAATTCCTGCTCAAACGCTCGGTATTGCTCATCGTCGGAGAGCAACCGCAGCACATCGGCCAGTCGGTCATCGGTCACATCCAACGGGGTCAGGTCCGCCAATCCGCACCCGCGCAGGGTGGTGAGTCTCCGACTGACCCACTCCTGGACCCGGTTCATCCGATGGTCAGCCTGCGACAGTACATGGGTCAACCAGACCAGGATCAGTTCGCCCATGCTCAGTCCTTTGCGCAGACCATGGGTCGGAAAGTGCTTGTCCAACAGGCTTGCCAACTGCATGTGTTGCATCTGCGTCACCAGGAGCGGAATATCATCCGTTCGTTCCGTTTCAATGCTCAGGGTTTCTTTCATGCCCTGAGTGTACCAACTTTTCGTTTTTGTGTCCAGATTTAAGCGAACCGTGAGTAGACAAGCTGAAGTTTCATGAGTAAACTGCCGCGATCTGCGCTGGCGAGTTCTTTTACGTATAATAAGAAAGCCAACCGAAAGGAAACACAACCATCACCAGCATAACATTTCAACATAACGCCGCCGTTGCGCCAGCGAGCATCTGCGATTTACGCGAGGCCGTCGGCTGGGGCCGTCTGGATGAAGACTATCCAGCCGCTTTGCTGGGCTACTGGGGAACCGTGAGCGGATTTGACGATACCGGCAAGCTCGTGGCATGGTGCGCCATTCTCAGCGACGGGGTGCGCCATGCCGTGCTTATCGACGTGATTGTGCATCCGGCATGGCAGAGGCAGGGCATGGGGCTGGCGCTGGTGAGAGAGGCTATCGCGCGAATTCAGTCAAACGGCATCACCATCATCCATGTCGATTTTGTGCCTGAGCATCAATCGTTTTACGAGCGCTGCGGTTTTCAGACAGGGCTGGGAGGGATCATCGGCGCATAATGGAGAAAATGCAGCTGCTCTGTTCAACCGGCGCGTTCAGCCGCTTCCCGGAACTCACCGATTACCGGTCTATTTTGGAGTACGGCCCATTGTTGGATGTGGATGGTCTCGAAGTGATGTTTTTTCCGGGCTGGACGGATGATATTGAATCTATCGCCACTAGATTACGCGACTCCGGTCTGCGCATTCCGGCCATTCATGCCGAGAAGGGCATCGGTCCGGCGCTCATCAGTCCGCAGCCAGAAGAACGCGAGTTGGGATGGAGATGGTTGCAGGCAGGTTGTCGCCTGGGTCAGATCGTAGAGGCACAGACGCTGATCGTTCACCTGTGGGGCCTGCCGGATTCTGACGACAGGCTGGCGGACAACCTGGCAGTGCTGCCAGACTGCATTACGATGGCGGAGCAATATGGGCTAACCCTGGCAGTCGAAACCGTTCCCGGCAGAAGCGGCGACACGCTCGGCAGCGCCCGCCGCGCCGTCGAGCGAGACAGTCGCTGCCGCGTCGCGCTGGACACCGAGTTCCTGGCCCTGCATGGGCAACTCGAAGCGGCGCTGCAAGCCGACTGGCTCTGGCAAGACAGGCGCGTACCTCACATCCACATCAAAGACTACGATGGCGCGCTCCATTCAACCGACAACTACCGCCGCTACCTGCACCCCGGCGAAGGCACCATCGATTTCCCTCACTTCTTCGCCGCCCTCAAGGCGCGTCATTACGATGGCAATATTAGCCTGGAAGCCTCTATTGTCAACCGTGACGGCACACGCGATATGCCGAGGCTCAAACGCAGCCTGTCATGGTTAAAAAAATTTGCACATTAGGTGCAAATGTTGTACACTATGTTCTGGCTGTCTGGGAGCAAGAGGTATGGTAACTGTCGTCAAACTTAATACGGCGGGCGAGGCCA
>DATGFK010000034.1:0-7470 GCA_035309185.1 Aggregatilineales bacterium | reverse complement strand
AAGGAACGGGTGAACGTCTTCCTAGACGGTGAGTTTGCGTTTGGCCTAGCGCTGATCGAAGCGGCAATGCTGCACAAAGGTCAGCAGCTTTCCGACGCCGAAATATCGGCGCTCAAAGCCGGGGACGAAGTGCAGCAAGCCTATGATCGCGCCATTCGCTTCCTGGGCCAGCGTCCGCGAAGTACCGCCGAGGTACGGCGCAGCCTCTCCCAGCGGCAGATCGATGCCGGGGTGATCGACGAAGTGATCGCCCGCCTGGAAGGCCAGGGCTACCTGGACGATGCCGCCTTTGCCCGTTACTGGATCGGCAACCGCCAGCAGTTCCGACCCCGAGGCGAACGCGCCTTGCGCTTCGAGCTGCGAGAAAAGGGCGTCCCCGATTCGATCATTGGAGAAACGCTGTCCGGCTTTGACACCTCCGAGGCGGCCTACCAGGCCGCTCAGGACCGGGCACGGCGTTTGCGAGGGCTGGAAAAGCGCGAGTTCCGTGAAAAACTCGGCGCATTCATGGCCCGACGAGGCTTTGATTTTGAAACTGTGCGTGAAGTAACCGATAGGCTTTGGGCCGAAATTCACCAGGACGCGGGACAGGGTTCGGGATTTGTTCCGCCAACTACCGACGACATCGAGGAGTCTTAAAAACTTATGCCCCAGATTGATTTGATTATTGTCATTCTGCTGACCGTGCTGGCTCTTGCAGCCGGGGCAGCAGTCGGCGTATTTATCGGCATGAAGCGAGGACGTGCCGCCCTGATCGCCGAAGAGGAAGCAACCGGCACCAACCGCCGTAAATTGGCCGAAGAAGAGGCCGCCCGCGTCGTCAGTGAGGCCGACAAGCGCAGCAAGGCCCTTGAAATCAAGGCGCGCGACGAGGCACTCAAACTTACGGCCGATGCCGAAGACGGGATCAAGAAACGCCGTATGGAGGTAGACAAGGAGTCGGAACGGCTTGACCGTCGCCGTGAAGACCTCGACAAGCGCTACGAACGAATGGATCAGCGCGAGCGTGAATTGAACAAGCGACAGGGCACGCTGGATAAGCAGAAACAACAGCTTGACCAGATGATGCAGGAACGCACGGCTGCCCTTGAACGTATCGCGCAAATGACGCGCGATGAGGCTCGCGGCGAACTGATCGCAGCCGTCGAGAAAGATTCGCGCGCGGACATGGCTCGCAAGATTCGCGAGATCGAAGAGGAGACCAAACAGGAGGCAGACCGCCGCGCCCGCGACGTGATCGCCCTGGCTGTGCAGCGAATCGCCTCCGAACACGTCAGCGAGATCGCCGTCAGCGTCGTTTCGCTGCCTTCCGATGAGATGAAAGGACGCATCATCGGGCGTAATGGTCGCAACATCCGTGCCTTTGAGCAGGCGACTGGCGTGGACGTGGTGGTGGACGATACGCCGGAAGCCGTCACCATTTCCAGCTTTGACCCGGTTCGCCGCGAAGTTGCCAAGCGCGCCCTGAGCAAACTGGTCGTGGATGGCCGTATTCACCCGGCGCGCATCGAAAAACTGGTCGAGGACTCGCGCAAAGAGGTGGATCGCGTGATCCGCGAGGAAGGTGAGGCAGCGGCCTACGAGGCCGGTGTGCCGGGCCTGCATCCAGAGGTGATCAAACTGCTGGGACGGCTCAAATTCCGCACCAGCTACGGCCAGAACCAGCACGCCCACAGCATCGAGACGGCGCACCTGGCCGGGATGATGGCGGGCGAACTGGGCGCGGACGTGGCTATCGCCAAGATGGGCGGTCTCTTGCACGACCTGGGCAAAGCCATAGACCATGAAGTCGAAGGCACGCACGCCATCATTGGCGCGGAGTTCGCCAAGCGCTACGGGGTGAATGATCGCGTGGTCAACGCCATCGCGGCGCACCACCACGAAGTGGAGCAAGAATTCGTCGAATCGATCATCGTCGAGGCGGCGGACGCCATCAGCGGGGCGCGGCCTGGCGCACGCCGTGAAAGCCTCGATACCTACATCAAGCGCGTGAGGATGCTGGAAGACATCGCCAACTCCTTCGAGGGCGTTGACGCCAGCTATGCCCTCCAGGCAGGCCGAGAGGTACGCATCATCGTGCGCCCGGAGGCCATTGACGACCTGGCAGCGCTGCGCCTGGCAAAAGACATTGCCAAGAAGATCGAGGAGACGATGCAGTATCCAGGCCAGATCAAAGTTCAGGTCATCCGCGAGACCCGCGCCACGGATTTCGCGAAGTAAGCGAACCTCACCCTTTAACAACCGGGTGGAGACATGGCTCCGCCCCTACAAATTTAGCCCCACCGTAGGGGCCGCCCCATGTGTCGGCCCGTGAACTTGAGTCATGACCGACTACACACG
This sequence comes from Aggregatilineales bacterium, assembly GCA_035309185.1. Lineage (GTDB taxonomy): Bacteria > Chloroflexota > Anaerolineae > Aggregatilineales > UBA2796 > DATGFK01. The sequence continues at coordinate 5,130 of DATGFK010000034.1, read as the reverse complement.
TCTGCGCGCCCTGATGGGCGAACGGCTGAAACTGAACGAGTCCCTGGCCCGCTACACGGTGGCGCGGCTGGGCGGGCCTGCCGATGCCCTGGTGACGGCGGAGTCGGCGGTGCTGCTGGCCGAGATCACGGCGCTGGCCTGGGCATTTGGCTGGCCGACTCGAATCCTGGGCGGGGGGGCCAACGTCCTGGTCAGTGACCAGGGCTATCGCGGCCTGATCGTGATCAACAACGCCCGCGAAACACGGGTGGACGAGGATGGGACGGTCACGGCGGAAAGCGGCGCATCCCTCAATCACCTGGCACGGCAAACCATGAGCCGGGGGCTGGCGGGCTTCGAGTGGGGCGTCAGCGTGCCGGGGACGCTTGGCGGGGCCATTGTCAACAATGCGGGCGCGCATGGCGGCGATATGGCGGGCTGTCTTGCCAGCGCCGATGTGGCTTTTCCCGGTCGCCGCGAGACGTGGTCGCTCAGCGATATGAATTATGCCTACCGCGAATCGGCCCTGAAGCGCCGTTCGGAGCCGTTTGTCGTTCTCAGCGGGACGTTGCAGCTCAAGCCTGGTCACGATCCCGCCGAACTGCAAGCGCGCGCCGATGGATTTATCGCCCATCGCAAAGGGACGCAGCCGCCGGGAGCCAGCCTGGGCAGCATGTTCAAGAATCCGCCCGGCGATTACGCGGGCCGTCTGATCGAAGCGGCGGGATTGAAAGGGACAAAAATCGGCTGCGTGATGGTGTCGCCCATCCATGCCAATTTCTTCGTTAACGCCGGGCAAGGCACTGCTGCCGATTATTTAGCCCTGATCCGGCTGGCTCAGCAAACTGTGCATGAGAAATTTGGCATTGCGCTAGAATTAGAGGTCGAATTGTTGGGGGAAGGCTTCGGCCCCGTGGAGGCATCATAGCAATGGAACTGACTCACGATACAGGATGGGCGCTTGTCAGCGAGTGGACTCAAGCGCCACACCTGCTGCGCCATATGCTGGCAGTTGAGGCGAGTATGCGCGCCTATGCCCGTCGCTTTGGCGAAGACGAGGACAAGTGGGGCTTCGTCGGGCTGGTGCATGATTTCGACTACGAACGGCATCCCAACCTTGACCAGAACGGGCATCCGCTCGTTGGAACAAAGTACCTGCGGGAACACGGTGCGCCGGACGACGTGATCCAGGCGATCCTCTCGCACGCGGGAGAATATACCGGCGTTCATGCGGAAAGCCGCCTGGATAAAACCCTGATCGCTGTGGACGAGTTGACGGGCTTCATCACGGCGGTGACGTTGGTGCGGCCCAGCAAGCAGATCGCGGATGTCCAGGTTAGCAGCATCAAAAAAAAGTGGAAGGCCAAGGAATTCGCGGCGGCAGTCAATCGCCAGGAGATCGAGCACGCCGCCGAGAGCATCGGTGTCGGACTGGACGAACACATCGGCGTGGTGCTGAACGCCATGAAATCCATCGCGCCATCGCTTGGGCTGTAAAGCCCGTTTTTGTTCACATCATTCTAAGCATTTTTGAAGGAAGTTCTGCATGGACATAGTTGTCACCGGCTCAATCGCCTACGATTACCTGATGCGCTTTCCGGGGCGCTTCCGAGAACATATTCTGGCGGAGAATATGGAGCACGTCAGCCTGAGTTTCCTCGTAGACGAGTTGACCCGGCACTGGGGCGGCATTGCCGCGAATATCGCGTATAACTTGGCGCTGCTCGGCCAGCGGCCCAGGCTGATGGGTACAGTCGGCAAGGATTTTGGCGACTACCGCGTCTGGCTGGAAGCGGCAGGCGTGGACACGACTCCGGTTACAGTCATAGACACGGTGTTCACGGCCTCGTTCTTTGCCAACACTGACCTGGAAAATAACCAGATCGCGTCTTTTTACAGCGGCGCGATGGCCCATGCCCGCCATTATTCCCTGTCCGATAGCGTGCCGGGCACGCCGGATTACGTGGTGATCTCGCCCAACGACCCGGACGCCATGATCCGCCTGGCCGACGAATGCCACCAGCGGGGTATCCCTTTCATGTACGATCCGAGTCAGCAGGTTCCACGTCTGGAAGGCGAACCGCTGCGGCACAGCATCGAACGCTGCCACACGCTGATCGTCAACGAGTACGAGTGGGCTATGTTGAGCAAGAAAACTGGCATGAGCCGCGCGGACGTGTTGAAGTGCGCGCAGGTGCTGATCGTGACGCTGGGCAAGAAGGGCGCGGAGATTCATACCGCCTCGCAGTCTTACCTCACGCCGACTTTCCCGGTGCCTGACGACCGCATCCTTGATCCGACTGGCGTGGGCGATGCGTTCCGCGCCGGGATTCTATGCGGCATGGCGCACAAATGGCCGTGGGAAGTCAGCGGCAAGGCGGCAGCCCTGTGCGCCGCTTATGTGCTGGAAAACGTTGGCACGCAGAACCATCGTTATGCGCCGCAGGAATTTGTCACGCGCTTCCGCTCCGTCTACGATGACGCTGGCGTCCTGGATTCACTGCTGCATGGGGCGTAATCAGTTGGTTAGGAATGTATCACGAAGCCCGGAGATACCGGGCTTTATCAATTTATTAGTATACTAATTCCGTATCCGAAACCTTCTTGCCCTTGCTGCAAGGAGTTATCCTGAAATTCTATCCTGTTCGTGAGGCCGTGAACCCAACATGCTCCTTTTAACGACTATATAGGTGTTAGAGGCTCATGGGCCTTTCCCTCCAGACCAAAGTGCGAATCGCCAAACGTGTACAGGAGCTAAATTACCGTGCAAACGAAACGACGCTTCTTCAGACTGATCGCATTGTTGGCGGCTCTCGCTGTCGCGAACGGGTTGTTGCCCGTCCATGCTGCCCTAACGTCGCAGCAGATCGTGCTCGAAAACATCGCCAGCAAACCGATCCAGGCTTATGCTCAGCCAAGCATGAAATCCGCTGTCGTCCAAACATTCACAATAGGCCAGCGCATGACCTGGACAGGCGACGTGCAGCAGGCTGAAGGCCGTAACTGGATGCCCGTGGACTTCGGCCAACGGAATAGCGGTTGGGTTTCACCCGACAACGAAAGTCTGATCATCGTCGATCCCTATAACACAAGTCCCGGTATGGACATTGGCAGTGTCTTCAAGGTGGGTGCGAATGGGCTTGCCGTTCACGCTGACGCGCTCATTCAAAGCCAGGTCACGAGCCAGGCTGCTGCTGGCACGCAGTTCAAAGTGCTAGATGGCCCGCAGACGCCGCAAGGGATGTATAGCTGGTGGCAGGTGTCGTCCGTCGGTAGTAGCAGCACGGGCTGGATCGCCGACGACGGCTACACGAGTGGCCTTGAGATCGTGCAGCCGCTCCAGGTCTATGGCACCGACGTTTGCAGCGGGTTTTACCTGCGCACTTTCGGGGTTGCGGGTTGGGATTCGTTTATGAAGGTACTCCCTTCCTTTATTCCAGCCGGGGATAAAGTTGTTTGTCTAGCCAGCAGCAACTTCAAGGGCGATGGTTCTCCGGTAGTGACGGTGCTTTCTCGTGTTGAGGGAACGACAGCCGATCCGAAGCGTCACGATACCGTGCGCCTGTTCGCTCAGCAGTCAGGAAACTGGAGCAAAATTTACGAGCAGACGACGGATGACTTTGCGATAACTGTCCGCCTGTGGCTGCATGACTTTGCCGACGACGGCAAAAACAAGCCGATGCTGCTCTGGACAGTCATGCAGGACGGTACCGGCCACGTTTTGGCGGTGCGCCTACTCAACTACGACCCGGTCGCGGGTGTCCAGTCAGTGCTAAGCGTGAATGACCTATACCAGGGCAATACAGAACTCGCACTCAACAGCATTGCGCTGTCCACGCCGGATTATCCGAGCGATGAGCCGAACTGCTGCCACGCCCAGATCATCCGGACGACCTACAACTGGCAAAACGGACACTTTGAAAAGGGTGATGACGTCAAGATCATTACCCCATACTATATTCAGGGTTTCCCGCCGGAACTGAAGCTCAAGCCATAAGGGCAGCGAAGCTATGCCTGAGGCATAATTTTGCCATACAGAATCTGCTGGATAGGGGCCTGAGCCGTTCTTTCTGGCTATTTATTGACCAGACGCACATTCAGGTACACTATACGTTCGGGTTCAAGAAATTTTGTTGCCAAAGGATTCTGACCAAATGCCTCTGAAACACATTTCCGTGATTGGCGCGGGCACGATGGGCAACGGGATCGCCCAGGTTTGCGCTACCAGCGGTTACGACGTGACCCTGATTGACGTGAGCAAGGATGCCCTGAAACGCGCCAAAGAGACCATTGCCGGGAGCGTCAAGAAACTTCACAGCAAAGACAAGCTGAGCGACGAAGCCCGCGACCGGGCGCTCAAGAATATTCAGACGGCCACCGCCATGAAGGCCGCAGCCGAGGCGGATATGGTCATCGAAGCAGCGACGGAGAACAAGCCGCTCAAGCTCAAGCTTTTTGCCGAACTGGATGAGATCATGCGGCCAGGCGTGATCCTGGCGAGCAACACGTCATCCATCTCGATTACGGAGATCGCGGCGGCGACCAAACGCCCCGAACACGTCGTCGGCGTGCATTTCATGAATCCCGTCCCGCTGATGGAATTGGTCGAGATCATTCGCGGCTATGCTACCAGCGCCGAGACGTTGCATACGGTGCTCGAACTGACGCGCAGCATGGGCAAGACGCCTGTCGAGGCTGCCGATTATCCCGGCTTCATCAGCAATCGTGTGCTGTGCCCGATGATTAACGAGGCGATCTTCGCCGTGATGGAAGGTGTCGGGACGCCGGAAGCTATTGACACGGTCATGAAGCTGGGCATGAATCACCCGATGGGGCCGCTGACCCTGGCCGATTTCGTGGGCCTTGACGTGGTGCTGGCTGTGATGGATGTGCTGTACGATGGCTACGGTGACCCGAAGTATCGCGCCTGTCCGCTGCTGCGCAAGATGGTTGCCGCCGGGCACCTGGGCAAAAAGACCGGGCGCGGGTTCTATACGTATGAGTGAAAACTAGTTGTTGTAACTCGGCGGGCGGCCACGTAGGGCCGCCCCTACGAATCTGGCATTTGTGGTAGGGAGCCAACCCATGCGTCGGCTCTGGCACGCATTACCTCCTTTTCCCCTTAAATGGCATAATTCCCGGCCTGAGACT
>DATGFK010000033.1:0-14707 GCA_035309185.1 Aggregatilineales bacterium | reverse complement strand
CATCACCGTAGCTTTCTGTGGATTGCGCGTAGGCACGGAAATCACGGCGTAAAGGTTCTGCTGTGGCCGTTCCACGTAGTAGGCTGTTGCGTTGGGCGATTCCAGCGCATAGTCCGCGACTTCGCGCTGCACGATGGTTGTGATATTTCCCATTCCATCCACCGTCCATTGGTCTCCGTTCTTAACACTCATTAGCTAGTGCCCGTTCATTGTACAATACCTTTGCCGAAAGCACGTGAGGTTTGAATCGGGCGTAACCGACACGACCCTGGAATTCGGAGGTTAGCGACCTGCGAAACGTCGAATAAACGTTGCCCGGTGAAAATCGGTCCTGTTTTATACTGGATGAACAGCAGGGAGGCCTCTATGCGACTCAAAATGGTTCTTTTTGTGACTCTGTTCACAGGTATTCTGTTATCGTGTCAAGGAGAGGGCGCGAATGCCGCAACGGCGCCATCGCCTACGCCAATCACAGTCGCCAATGTCGTTCGCCTGAAAACACTACAATCCATCACTCTGGAAAATTTCCCAGATGAAACTTCTGGAAACCTCCCAATAGCTATCGCTTTTGATCCACGGCTGAAGCGTGCCGCAGGAGTGATCGACGCACAAACCGTCCGCATCTGGGACCTGGCGACAGGGAAAGCGATCATCGATCTCAAAAATCCCCCGGCGGACAAGCCTGCGCCCGACAGTGTGGAAGGGGATCTGAGTGGTGCATTGGCATTTAGCCCGGATGGAACACGCCTGGCGACGGGCTTATTGTCCTATAAGGGATATAAAACAATCTTATGGGATGTGGCGACGGGCCATCTTCTCACTGTATTGAATGACTCTGCGGTTGTACAGCAAGACCCCGGCATCCCGTATTCCGTCAGTAGTGTTTTGTTCACCCCGGATAGCTCCTCTGTGGTTATCTGTGAACGTCTACACGATAACGTGACTACATGGCTTTGGACCATCCAGACGCGCCAGATCGTCTCAATCGGCGGGGAAACCGATGAACTAATGAGTATGAACCAGAAAATGTTGGCTTTACCGACTTACCATTTGTATAACGCGGAAGGCACACCCTCCGACCAAAACACATCGGTACAAGTCTTCGATTTGCAGCCACAGACTATGGTGCATGAGATTACGCTTGAAACAGACAAGCAAGTGTTTGCGCTTGCAATAAGTCCTGATGGATCGTGGCTTGCCGAGGAAGACATTGCTGGCGTCCTTGTCTGGTCGGTCATCACGGGTCAACGGCTCGCCAGTCTGTCCGATGTTCCTGATCTCACCAATGCCCAAAATCAACTGGTGGACATGACATTTGGGCCAGACAATCGGCTCTTGTTTGCCAATGACAATGGCAAACTTCACTTCTGGGATGCCAATAGTGGTAAAACCCTGATGGTTTCCAATTCCGCTTCAATTGACGATGCAGCGCTTAATCAAGATGGCACGCAATTGGCCTCTTTGCGCCAAAAGGATCGTACTGTTGACCTTTGGGGAATCCCCTGATCAACGGTCAAACCATGAACGGATAAGTCGCCAATACGACCTGCCAACTGGCTGGAAAGCTGTGCTTTTAGAAGAACAACAACACACTACCAACCAGGGCGACCACTGTGCCCAACACCACTCGCCACGTGATGCGCTCTTTGAAGACAAAATAGCCTATCGGAATCAGGAAAATAGGCGGGAGGGATTGTAGCGTGGTCACGATGCCGAGCGGCGCCACCTGCACCGAGTAAAGCGCCAGCCATACCCCGATCACTGGCCCTGCCAGCGTTGCGATTGCGACATAGACCATTGCGCGGGGATTGTGGCGTACAGTTTGATACGTTGTAACCATCTGGCCGCGGGCAATGGCCCATACCCAAACCAGGATCACGGCGGCGGTCAGGCGGATCGCGTTGCCAGAAATAGGAGGCAGCCCGCCCGCCAATCCAATCTTTGACAACAGACTTCCGCCAGCCTGTCCGAGGGCGCCGCCAAAGGCAAACAGCAAACCGATCACATATATCCGGCGATCTTTCGGCGCTTTTTCGTTATTTGTCTTCGCTTGAGGCGCCGCAACCACTGTCGCGATCCCCGCCATCGTGATCACGATCCCGACGATTTCGATCAGACTGAGTGCTTCATGCAAAAACAGCCAGGCCATAATCGTGCTCAAGACGGGAGCTAACGCCATCATCAGCATGGAGAGGCGCGGCCCGACCAGGACAAAGCCCTCGAACAAGAATGCATCACCAATAACAAAACCGACGGCACCCGACGCCGCCATCCAAAAAAACGTGTCGGGCGGGGTGCCAACTGGATACAAAGAACCCACGAAAACCAAATGCAGGATCAGCGTAAACAAGAGCGCGAGCGCCAATCGGACACGGTTGAGGATACCGGTACCAATGGCATGACCTGCAAATGTGAACAAGACCGATCCAATCGAAAACGCCAGTGACGTTCCGATAGCGGCTAATTCCCCGATAAATGGCATAAAATTCCTCAGGCTGAATCAGCTTGCCAGTGTCTAATAATGGTGATTCAGGTCAAGTTGTACCCATTTGCCGCTCTGAAGTCGGTAGCGCCACGTTTGTGCAACACTTGGGCAACAGCCCCCATCACCTGGGGCGTGCGCAATCAGGCTTATGACGACTTCGCCGTTGACTATGGTCATCGTTTCAATCCGTTCGCGGTCACCGAGAAATACATTGGCCGCGTTCTGCGGCTTGCCGTTATTGACCAGAACTGCTTCCAGGTAGCTGAAATGACCCGTTGTGCCTATCGTATTATAGAAGACTATCGCAGCAGCGTCTGAAACACCGTCGTTGTCCAGATCGCCAAACGCGGTTGGCCCCATAGAGGCCACCCCTGGGCCTGGAAAGCCGGGCAATTGACCGTTGAATGCGCCATTGGCTAGAGAAACTCGGATGTCGCCGATGGAATATTCCAGATTGGCAAGCATTTGGGGCGTCAGGGTAAAAACCGTTGGTGTTGCCTGCAAAGTCCCTGCCGCACGAGGGGCCGGACTCGACGTTGCCCCGCTCTCACTGCCGGAGGATGCTGGCCCTCCTAAAGCACAGGCTGTCGAGACCGTCAAAAACATTATCAGCAGGATAGCAACGTGACGCAACGTTTTCTCCTAAAGCGAGAGGCTTCTTTTCCTAACATGGATTGTCATACAAATTAAGCCTATATCGAAAAGCTGGCATGAGCAAACCAGTGCAGCGTTGAGCAAATGCCAGAGCCGATCTCAATCGCAGTGTGAAATTCCGGTGTAACGGTCATGTTCCAGTCCCTGGTTGATGGGCCAACGCGCCAGATGGTGAGGTCGTTCAGGATGCTCTGACGCCTTGCTGTCCTACGCCTGAATCTCGACCACGACGCCGTCCTGCGCCCAGTTGTAGAGCAGCCCGGCGTTGGTCGTACTCAACAGGATACAGCCGTAAGTGACCTTGTGGCCCAGATCGCCCTGCCACAGCAGACCCACGCCGTCACGGGTCGGGAAGCCGTGAATACCGTTCATGAAGCCGGGCACCGCCTCGTATACGCCCATAAAGTGCGGCATCCACAAATTCCAGTTCCCGGCGTAGGCGTTATCGTCGTGCAACTGAACCTGGTAAATACCGGGCATTGTGGGGCTGTCCGAAATACCCGTCGAGGCCACCCAATCCCATTTCACGCCGCCATTTTCATAGACCGTCATGTGCTGCTTGCTGATGCTGATCACGATCCGCTTGTTGTAGATGATGGGCAGGGGCATGAGATCGTCTTTGCTGGGTAGGGTGATCGTCTGGCCGACACTCAGGCTGTTCACGTCCAGACCCGGATTGGCCTTCTGGATGCGCCACATCTGGATTCCCTGCGCCCAGGAGATCGTGCCGATGGTGTCGCCAGGCTCCACGACGTAGCGCGTGGTCGGGTGCAGCACCTGGACGGTGACGCTGTTCTGCCCGGCGGCGACGGCGGCCTGCGCGGCGGTCACGCTCTTGGGCACGTCCACGTGCTTACCGTTTGGAAGCGCCTGGTTCTGCGCGGTCAGGAAATTCGACAGCGCATTGGTCTCGACAGTCAACTGCACGCCAGATGATCCGCTTTGCGTGGTCAGCCAGTTACCCCACTGGGCCACCGGAATGCTCCAGGCGGCAGTCGTATTCTGGATCGGGTCGAAGGCGTTGATCGTCAGCGGCGCGGACAGCACCCGCTGCGCCTGCTGCAACAGCGGCGACGCATCGCTGACGGTGGGCTGTGTGCTGGTCATGCTCAGGTCGAGCGTGCCGGAGGCAAACTGTGCGCCGGGCGCCGCAGCCAACTGCTGAAGGGTGGTTGTCACGTCCAGAGTCCGGCCCGCCACCGCCGGGACGGCCACTGCCCGGCCCGCTTCGATGCGAACAGTCGCGTTTTGTGCGCTATGGCTGACCGAGTCGGCCAGGGCGGAAAGTCCCTGCCGGGCTGCAACGGGATCGAACGTGACGACAGGCGCGACGGGTTCTGCGAACAGCGCGGAGAGCCATGCGCCGCTGCTGCGCCCGGCCTGCATGGCCGCCCGCGCGCTCATTGCCGCGTCGAAGGTCAGTCCGAGCCGCGAGGGTTCGACGGCCCACGTCCGGCTGCCATCGCGGATAGTGATCTGCTTCCAGGCGCTTTGCAACTGCGCTCTGGCGCTGTCCGCATCGAGGCCGCCCAGGGCGACCCCGGCCACCGACACGCCCGGCAGAATCCGCCCGGAGCCGTAGATCACGATGCCACCGGCGAATACAGCCAGCAGGGTTGCCATCCCCAACAGCACAGCCCCGCCCACGACGATCAGCGGGGTGCTGCGATACCAGGGCCGAGCTGACTTGCGCGGTCTGACCCCGACTGCAGGCGCTGGCTGCCATACGCCGGGAGCAGGTGGAGGCACTGCAACCGACCGTGGTGCGGACACCGGCGACGGCGTCCCGGTGTAGATAGCTCCATTGGAAGGTGCTGGCGGACGTGCCGTTTGAGGGGGACGGGTGCGCACCGTGCGCTGACTCATGGGTTAACCTATTCTGGTTAGGTAACGTTACCAATCAAAACACCTTGAGTGTACGGGAGATTTTGCGATGGGCAAGGGATCATAAAATAATTTTGATAGGCCATCATCGAATTTTATCAGCCGGTAACATCTGCGCTACAATGAGAGCAGTGTAGCGGGCCAGGACTCTACAGTTCTAATTAGCGGGTCTTCCGCATCCAGCGCAGCGAATAAATTGGACTCTAAACGCGAGCAAAAGCTGATCCGCGCGGCTCAACGAGGCGATGAACGGGCCTTCGGCGAACTCTACAACGCCCACGTCCACGACATCTATCGGTACATGCTGTACAGGGTCGGAACTCCCGAAGTGGCACAAGATTTGACAGCCGAAGTCTTTCTGCGCGCCATCGAGGGCCTGGTGCGTTACCAGGACAGGGAAATCCCCTGGCTGGCCTGGCTGTATCGCATTGCGCACGCACGGGTGGTGGATCACTATCGGCGGAGCCGCCACTATCAAAATCAGGAGGACATTGATTCGCTCGAAATCACTGCGGATCACGACCTGGATAGCGATCTGCTCACGTCGTTCCAGCAGCAGAAATTGAAAGACGCGCTGCTCCGGCTTTCCGACGACCAGCAGCAGGTCATCATTCTACGCTTCATCCAGGGCTACAACATCCAGCAGACTGCCGACGTGCTGGGCAAAAGCATCGGGGCCATCAAAATGATCCAGCGGCGGGCGCTCCAGGCCATGAAAGCTGAGCTAACCCGCCAGGGAATGCGATCCGATGGCACGGATTAGGTTGGACGCGGGCCAATTTGTGACTTTTTTACACTTGTAGCGGTTAGCTGTGTAGTGGAATACGGCAATGCTTATTGATACGCTCAAAGCATGTAATCACGGAGTCTGCGGTCTTACTGTGGGCAGTTTGAAGTTGAGCGGGCCATGTGGTCGGTGGGGTAAGTAGTCCCATGATGCCTCGCAATCCTGACGACAACGGCGTGCAGAACGCGCGCAATCAGCCGGACGACCTCGACGAGGTGGTTGCCCGCTGCCTGCGCACCATCGAAAGTGGCGCGGCCACTGTCGAACAGTGTGCGGCCAGCTTCCCGAACTATCCCGAACTGGCCGATCTGCTGTACCTGGCGCTGTCCGTGCGCAGCTTGCCCCATCCCGATATGCCTGCCCGTGCCGTGGCGCAGTCGCAGCGGCGTTTGATGGCCCGCTATCGCCAGCGGATGCACGACGCTGCCGCCTCGCGGCGTTCGGCTGGCTTCGGATTGCGGTTGCCGATCCTTCGCTTTGTGATGACGGTCTTGCTGATAGGCATTGTTCTATTTGGCGGCGGGGCGTTGCTGGTGCGGGCATCCGCCAATACGATTCCGAGCGATGGTTTCTTGTATTGGTCAGTAAAACGTCCAGCCGAAAACTTGCATCTTGTATTCGCAACGACCTTCGCAACGGAACCCCGTTCCGAAGTTTTAGATGTGATCGCCGGGGCGCGTATCCAGGAAATCAGCATCGCCGCCGATCAGCGCGGCCAGCCGGTTAGCGAAGCCATGCTCAACGATATGTCCAACAGTATCCAGCAAGCGCTGTCCTCCGAGCCAGACGCTTCGAAGCGCGCCTCGTTGACGCTGGATGCCAGCAATACGCTGCAAGATGCGGCGCAGCGCGGCTCGCTCAGCTTTTCGCGGGCCAGCATCGCCTTGAATCAACTTGCCGCAGTGGCGAATCTATCGCCCGGCGGGCCAAACAACGGCGGAACAGGGACTCCCGCCGCCATTGCCGTCGAGCCGAGTCCGTCTGCAACTTCGGCGTCCAATGGCGTGCTTACGGCTACCGCTGGCCCAGGCGTTGCCACTTTCACGCCCACGGTGCCAACTCTCACGCCGACGCCGAGTGTGACCTCTTCGCCGAGCAGCAGCCCGACCCATGCCCCGACCAGCACGGCGACCCAACCCCCTGCGGCCCCGCCAGTCGGCATTATTACTGCAACACCCGCGCCGTCCTTTACGCTTGGCCCTGGCCCCGCCGTGATCAGTCCGGGCCTGCCAACGCTCACAGGCACAACCTCTGCTACTGAACAGTCAACCGAGTCTCCAACAGGGGAGGCGACTCTCCCTGCCACTGCGGAAGGAACCGAGGCTGGCACGCAAGCTGCCACAGGCACCGCCCCGGCGACCCGTGCCGCGACTTCCAGCGCCACGCCAAAGCCGAGCAAGACGCCCATCCGCAGGCCGACGCGCACACCGCGCCCCAGCCAGACGCCTACCAGCACGGTCACGCCAACCGCGACGCCCACGCCGACAGCGACGCCAGCCCTGCCGTCCGCGGACTTCAAGCAGCCCTGGCAGCAGATCACGTTTAAGGATTGCAAGCCGGAAGGCACCGGCGGCGATCCGCTGCTGAACATGACCCGCAACCGTGTGGACGATGGCAAATATCAGCAGACTGACTTCAGCGCCGTGTCGCAGCTAAGCTGGCCCAAGGACGCGGAGGGCAAGCAGCACAGCCAATGGTCGCCTTCCAGCGCCGGACAGATCGGGGCCTATGAAGGGCTGCCCCTGTTAATTGACGCTTACCTGGTCAAAGCGCAGGCCAATGGCCCCGAAGCGCAAAACTGCAACTCCAAAGACGATGTGACGTGGCAGGTCTGGATTCTGGCCGCCTCCGGCACCCCGAGTGACCTGACCAAAGCCATAGTGACCGGGATCACGCCGCGAATCCGGGCCAATCATGCCGGTTGGACGCTGGACAAACTCAATGCGCTGGCCGCTGCCGATGCCCACGTGCGGATCAGCGGGTGGCTGATGTTCAACCCGGAACAGGCCGGCGATGTCGGCAAGACTCGCGCGGGCCTTTGGGAGATTCACCCGGTCATGCAGATCCAGGTATTCGTAGACAACCAGTGGGTCAACCTGGACGATTACCAGCCGAAACAGGCCACGCCTCAAGCGCATTCATAACTACGCAGGCTTTGACCAGCCGCAGATGTTATTGTTTTGTGCCATCTGGCAGCGTCGCGCCTGCCAGGGATTTGGCCTGGTTCACTTGATCGCTAGTGGTGCCTTTCGCCCCGGTCAGGTCGGCCCCGGTAAGATCGGTTCCAGCCAGGATTGATCCGGTCAAATCGGCACCTACCAGGATAGCTCCCCTCAAGTTGGCCCCGCTGAGGATCGCTCCCTTCAAATCCGCGCCGGTGAGATTCGCATTCAACAAATAGGCATTGACGAGTGTCGTCTTTGCCAGTTTGGCACTGGTCAGATCGCTTTGGTACAGGTTGATTCCCGTGAGATCGACATTGGATAGGTCAATATCTTGCAAATTCGCGTTTTTGAGGCTTATCGTCGGGTTGATCTGCGGAATTAACTTCGCGCGGTACAGGAACTGTACGACGATCCCCTTCCGAGGGCCATCGTTCTCCATCTGGCGCAGCACATTGGCGGTGTTGGCGATGGCAATCTCTTGTACGCCAACCGGAATCGTCGGGCTGGGTAGTGGCGTGGGTACGCCTGTACCCGATTGAGTTGGAGTCAGGGCAGGGGTTGGGGTCAGGACTTGCAGTAGGTTTTCCTGGAAGACAAGCACCCCCATTTTATCCAGGTAATTCTGCAATTCGGATTCCCGGTGCAGGTCGGAATCGCGCGCGCTGTCGGCAGAGTGGTTGAGCAAGGTTACGATCACGGCAAGCGCAGAGACGATCACTGTCAGGACAGTGAGTAACCCTCCCGATACAAAGGTCGGACTCTTGGGCGCTGGACTCCCTGTCGGCACTGCTGATGACATAACCCGATTCCCCCCATCTGGATATTGATAGTAGTTCGGTAGAGTGTAACTGGCTCCCGGAAACGACTGTCGAACTGCGCTTTATTTAGCTCGGCACGAATAATTCCACAGTGCGGCGGTAGTATCGGCACTACCTGTCAGTATGGAGTCGTCGTTGGGCGCCCAGGCCACGCTCAACACGCGATCCTTGTGTCCACTGAACAGGCTTAGCGCTTTCCCAGACTGTACGTCCCAGGCAATCGCGATGCTATCATCGCCGCCGGTCAACGCACACAGACCAGAGTGAGAGAAGGCCACGCTGTTCACCGATCCCTTGTGCCCATCGAATTTCGTTTGTTGGCTGCGAGAGGCGACTTCCCACAGCCGCGCGACGCCATCCGTGCTGCCGGTGAGTACCTGCTTGCCGTCCGGCGAAAAGGCCACGCTGTTGACGCCGCCACTGCCTTTAGGTGCGCTGAAGTCCGCAACATCCTTGCCCGGTGTCGAGGCGGTAGCATCCCACAGGCGCACGACGCCATCCGTGCTGCCCGTGAGAACCTGCTTGCCATCCGGCGAAAAAGCCACGCTGTTGATGCCGCCGCTGCCTTTGGGTGTACTGAAATCCGCGATGTCCTTGCCCGGCGTCGAGGCGGTAGCGTCCCACAACCGCGCGGTGCCATCGGCGCTGCCCGTGAGTATTAGCTTGCCATCGGGCGAAAAGGCCACGCTGTTGATGCTTGCGCCGCCTTTAGGAATGCTGAATTCTGCAATGTCCTTACCTGCTGTCGCAGCAGTAGCCTCCCACAGGCGCACGACGCCATCCGTGCCGCCCGTGAGTACCAGCTTACCATCCGGTGAAAAGGCGACGCTGTTGACGCCAATATTCCCGGCAGGTGTGCTGAAGGCAGCAATCTGCTTACCCGCGCTCGAGGCTGTAGTATCCCACTGCCACAGGCGTGCGCTGCCATCGGCGCTACCGGTCAGTACCAGCTTGCCATCTGGCGAAAAGGCGACGCTGTTGATGCTGCCAGTATGCCCGGTGAAATATTGAACATTCCCAGAACTTTGTGCTGAGGCGTTGCTATAGATAGCCAACGATAAGGCAAACGTAAGCACCAGGCTCGCTCGTCTACATCGGCGCAAAATTGCCATTCTCATAACATAAGCCTTCCACATGAAACAATCACGGCGGATAGCACGCCATATCCAATTACCAGTATACACCTAACGCTCGGCGTAATGGTTAGACCAACTTTAGGAAAAGGCGGAGATTCCCTCAACCCCTAGACCCCTAATTCCATCGGAATGGGCGAAGGGGGAAGGTGTAGGCGTCCAGCGTCTGGCTCAGCCCGGCTGCAACGTCAACGTGGCCGTCGCTGCCTGCTTGATCGCGTCCTCGCTGAAGCGCATCGTATCGTACTGGATCGTGCGCCATTTGTCGGTCATGTCATGATAGTGATCGCTGGACGGGTGGCCGCTTTCGCCCGTCGAGATGATCCACTGGCTGTTGTCAAAGTTGCTGAGATCCACGATCATGCGCATCGAAGAGATGCTTTGTGTCGCATAGGGATCGCTGGTGCTCCATCCGCTGTGATTGATCGTCAGGGAGCCGCCGCCGACCCCCACCGGGCCGTAATTGACCAGGTTCTCGATCACGGAGATTCCGCTGGCCCCCAGCGGTTTGCTGCTGAACGTCGCTGTATGCAGGGTGCTCCACTTCCAGGTCTTATAATCAGCCCCCAGGCTTTTGGTGACATCGCTATAAGCGGCGACGAAGGCGCTGCGCAGCATATCGTCGCGCGTCTCCTTTTTATCCGTCGTCGTCGGGTCATCCCAGAAAGGATTGTCGGGCTGGTCGAGCAGCAGCTTCGTGCCCCACGCCACGTTGGAACCGTCCGGCACGTAGCCGAAGTGGCTGCCCCACACTTTCGTGGTCAGTTGAGTCCAGAAGGCCTCGAACAGCGCAGCCTGCCCGCTGTCCATGTTTTCCTGGTAATCCCATTGGCCCATCCAGTCAATGACGGTCTTGGGCACGTCTGAGCCGAAGTCCAGTTTGAGCACGGTTGGCAGCAGTTCCGCCGCCGATCCGCTGGCGTTATCACCCTGGATGGCTTTCACCGTATCTACCGTATGTTTGTCGTTGGCCTGGATCAACTGGGAGATGCGCTGTCCGCGATAGCCATAGTCGTAAGTCTTGCCAAAATCGTACACCGAATCCTTGCCGAACTGGCTGCCCAGCGCATCTGAGAGTGCGGCAAAGTACGCGGGCGTGATCACCGGGTCGTTGGAGGACTCGATCCAGCCGCGCGCGGGATTATAGACGTGCGGCAGATACTCGAACGGGACGTAACCTTTCCAATCGTTCTGACTGGTCGAGCCGTCTACCGGCACCTGCCCACTGAAGCCCGCCGGGCGGATCGGCGCCAGGCCCGGCATCTGGTAGCCGATGTTGCCGTCCACATCGGCGTACACGAAGTTTTGAGACGGCCAGCGCCAGCCTGTGAGGGCCTGGCGGAAGGTCTGCCAGTCCGTAGCGCGATCAACGCCCAGCACCGCCCCGAACAGATCGGTTGGCTCGTCCAGCGTCCAGCGCAAGGCCAGCGGCTTGTCGGACTGATTGGCATAAGCCGACGAGTCCGTGATGATCGGGCCGTAGCGCGTGATGCGGACTCGCACATCCTTTGAGGGCGTCCCATCGCCAAACTTGATCGTCTCGGTCACGATCTTCATATCCTGCGATTGGCCGTCAACCTCGTACTTCGTATCGTCTTTGGGGTCTACCTTGATGATGTACAGGTCTTCGGTATCCAGTTGGTTGACGTTCGTCACGCCCCATGCGATCCGCGCGTTGTGGCCGATGATCACGCCCGGCACGCCGGGAAAGCTGAAGCCTTCCACGTCATAGGGGCAGGCGGTGCTGACCGGCTTGCAATGTAGCCCGTTCTCGTACCAGATCGACGGCATCTGGATTCCCAGGTGCGGATCGTTCGCCAGGATCGGCTTGCCGCTCTGCGTCAGCTTGGGGCCGATGACCCAGTTGTTGCTGGCGAAGGCTCCGCCGCGTTGCAGGTACGGCCCAAAGTCGGCAGGCAGACCGCCGACCAGTGCCGTTTGCACGTGGCTTAAATCGGTTCCCGGCGGAACGAGCGGCCCGGCATTCGTCTGCGCAGGCTGCGGCGCGTCGGGTTTGATCGGCAGCACTTCGCCGTCCTTGAGGATCGTCTGCCGCGAATCGTAGGGATAGGTGGCGTTATAGTAGTTATCCACGATGTTGTGGCCGTCTGCGCCCAGCTTCTGGTAGAGCTTCGTGCGTTCCAGTTCGGAATCCAGGTCGTCGCCCAGGCTGTAACCCATGACCTTGCCCCACGCCAGCGAATCAACCGGCTCCCATTTTTCGATAGGGATGCTGACCCCCTTGAGCGCCAGCACCGAATACTCAACGGCCAGGTCGGGGCCGGACTTGCCCGCGATATAGGCGTTGACCCCATCTGCGTATGCCTGCATCACTGCAACAGTCCCTGGCGAGGATGCAGCCACGTCAGCCTGGGCAGATCGATTCCAGCCCGCCGTGCGGATAAAGATGTCGCTGGAGAGGGCAGTCGCGTTGTTGCCCACCAGTTCGCTGATGCGTCCCAGCCCGGTGTGCCGGTTGAATTCCATCTGCCACCAGCGATCCTGGGCCTGTACAATGCCTTGCGCCATAAAGAGATCGTGTGTGGTGCTGGCGTAAATCTGCGGGATGCCGCTGGCGTCGCGGTAGATCGTCACCGGGCCATTGAGGCCGGGAACATTGAGCGTGCCGCCGGTCTGCGGCAGCATCTTGCGCAGGGTCACGCCGATGTAGCCTGTCAATCCGCCAGCCAGCAGCAGAATGATGACCACGATGATTAAAAGAATTCTACGCAATCTTCGCATGATTAGCTCCAAAGTCTAAAGTAGATAGGGTAAATCTGGCCTACAACTCACCCTTATTGGTGGATGCTCTTGTCGCTCACGAGTTCTTCTTTGCCCTGTGCTTCGCTTGCGGATCTTCATCGGCGGGAAGCCACTGCCAACGTGATGGCTCGAACGTCACATGCTGCTTGAAACCGTGCAAATTGTCGAAGAGCGTACTCGCTGGGATGTGACCGGCACTGGCGACCCGGAAAAAGCTGCGTTCGACGATGCCAACCACCAGATAATCCTTGCCGATAAGCTCTGGATGCCCATGCTGTTCGCTGGTCGCGATGAGCATTTGTTCAACCCTATCCTGATGCAAGATGAGCAGATCACATTTTGGACAGTATGGCCCGGTCATGTTCAGCAACGTTGGAAATTCCGGGAAGATATGCACCAGGAATGGATTTTTGCGCAGCTTGGTCTTGCCGTTGCATTGCGGGCAAAAGCTGTACCGAATGTCAGGATACGGGTTAAGGAAAAATATGTGCTCTGGCGGCAGCTTACCGAGTTGTTCTTTGTCTGATTTTGCCTCTTTATCCTTCTTTGCCATATGACCTCCAGGTCAATCCGCCGATTCGCGCTGTTCTGCCGCCACGATCAGATCGTGCAACTCCTCGAAGGCTTTCTCGAAGTCACGCGAATGGAAGCGCATGGTGAGCGCGGCTTTGCGCAGCGCCGATGTGTCTCCGTACATCTTCTCGGCAAGCTGCCACTGTAAATCTTTTTCCTTCGCGTCCGGGCGCTGTTCTACCGAGAACGCCGTGAATAGCTTGGCGTGGGCTTTTTCGCCCTCATCGAGCCTCAACCGCATGATGTTCAGTAGTTCCCGAAAGCGCATGATCTGCTGTCGGAGGGTTTCAATTTCTTCAGAATTTGCCATTCGTTTTGGCTCCCAAAACGCGATTTTGTGTGGATTGTACAATAGAGCATAACTTAACTCGAATAAGATGCCAGACTTGGTGCCTATGTCCCAGAACCCAACGTATTCCTCCGAACAACGACAGACTTACGATGAACCGCGTCGCAATTTCTGCACGAAAACTTCTCTCGCCCCTACACGCATAGTCGTTTGGCTCATTATTTTGATAGCATTATGTGCGAAGACATCAGTATCCAATGTCCAGGCACAGTCCACTGCCGAGAATTATGGCTGTTTAGACGTGAGAGGTTTTGACGTTGGCGGCACTTATGATCTGACTCAGGGTATTTTCATCAATCAACCAGCCATGAAACTTCCGCCACCTGGACATCAACAAGACTTTTCGCCAGATGGGCGATATTTGGCCGCCGCATCCTCTGATATGGGCACGAACGATCAATGGGTGATGTCTTTAGTCATTAGCTCTCGCGATGGTAGAGCTAAACAGACCGTAACCTATTCGACACCGAATTTATCCGCTAATGTTGTTGACTTTCCCATCTGGTCGCCAGACAGCCGCCACGTTGCCGTTCCAATGAGGCTCTCAAACGCGCAGGCTGTGCGATTTATCATAGCGGAACCCGATGCCAATCAATCACAAATTATTGATGTACCTGACATATCGCAGGCAGAAGTCGTTGATGAGGCTGTATGGTCACCAGACAGCCGTTATCTTGCCGTTTCGGTTCAGGCGCAAGCGGGCGATTTGAAACTCCCATATTTCCGTTCTGACTTGAATCTTTACACCCCTGCTGGCAATGTAATTCGTCATGTGGTGGAGAATGCAGTTGGTTACTTGAACGCAGGGGGCGAGACGAGCGACTATTTCCAGCATTATTATTGGTCTAGCGACGGGCGCTTCATCTACTACGTTCAGTTCATGCCAGACGAAGGGCAACACTTTGACCTGATGAGGTATGACCTTAAGGAAAAAGCAACGCTTACGCTCATCAAGGCCCTTTCGGATTTTCCCGTGTATCGCAATGACTATCAATATGCCCTCGTCAGATGGGACTCCGGCGGTTCTAATGTTGTGGGCGTCGTGGATTTGGTCAAAGGGACGACACTTACACTCTACACCACGAAGGATGCCATC
>DATGFK010000032.1:0-3898 GCA_035309185.1 Aggregatilineales bacterium | reverse complement strand
TGCTGCTGTACCTGATCCTGTTCTGGCAGGCCAGCCGTCTGGATCGCCAGGAGCGCGCCGCCCTGATCCCTGTGCTGCTTGCGGCGAGTATTCCCGTTTGCCTGTGGCAACTTCTCCTGGCCGCGCAGGGAGCCAACCGCCTGCTGCTGGGTTCTTCAGCGGGCAACCCGGACTTCCTGTCGTCCTGCATCGTCATGGTCTTGCTATTCTGTGTTCCGCAGCTCCTCGCGCAGATTGCCGCCTGGCCGCGCCCGCTGACCCTCCGGCGACGACTGGCGATCCTCTGTTATGCGCCGCCTATCCTCCTGATGGCTGTTTCATTGATCATCGCGCAAGGCCGTGGGGCACTGTTCGGGCTGGCCGTGGGCGTGCTGTTTTGCCTGCTGGCCTGGGCCGTGATTCGTGGCAAGCGCCGCTTGCTGCTGACAATCGGCGTTGTCGTGATTGTCGGCGTCGTCGCCTATGCGGGGATTGCGACATTGATCCGGCTGCCCAATTCTTTCCTGGGACAGACGCGGCAGGCGCCCCTGATGCGCCTGTTCATGCCGTATGATCCGGCGCGGATCATGGTCTGGAACGCGGCGTCGGGTGTTGTTTACCTGCAATCCCAACCGATCTTCAACATCAGCCAGCAAGGCGATCCCCTGACCTTGCTGCGTCCGCTGGTTGGTTACGGGCCGGAAACCGTTGATCAACTGCAAAGCCGCTTCGGCGACATCTTCGGCGCGAATGTTTCCGTGAACAGCTTTCACAACGCGATCTACGATGCGCTGACCACGCAGGGCTGGATCGGGCTGCTGAGCGGGATCGCGCTGCTGGAGACGGCGCTGTGCCTGGGGCTGCAAAAAATGAACATGTTCATTTTTGAACGCCAGTCCCTATGGCGTTTCGGACTGTGGCAGGCTGCCGGAGCTGCCGCCGGGATTGCGATCTTATCCCTGGTGACGACGGGTGCGTCACCATTCGTCCTGGCGCCGATTGGCGCACCGATTGGCGCGGTTGGCGGCATTCTGGCCTGGATCGGCTGGAAGGGCTGGCTTGGTACCGGGAAGGAGTTGACCTCACCCGCTGGCCCAGGCAATTGGGATTCCGCCGTCATCCTGGCGATCCTGGCGGTGCTGCTGGCCCAGTGGGCAGACACGCAGTTTGGATTTGCGACGGGCAGCACGCAGCCCTTGTACTGGATCTTCCTGGGAGTTCTGGCAGGGAGCCTGGCTTCTCCCCATCCCTCTTCGGGTTCAGAGGCGGAAGACTCCCTCAGCCTGAATCCCTTGCCCTCAGGCGGCGGTCTCTGGTACGCTTGCGCCCTGATCGCAGGGCTGTTCACGCTGCACAGCTTTGGCGTCTTGCTGCAAAGCCGGTTTCTCCCGCTCGAATTGGGTGTTGCGCAGCTCCCGATCCTGCTGGGGGCGCTATTCGTGTGGGGGCTGTGCGGTGGCTTGCTCCATGCCGATTGGGGCAGTGGTGGCGGTGCAGTGCTCAAGAACGCAGCAGCCTGGACAGTGGTGTTTAGCTTGAGTTGGGGCGCGTACTACCTCGCCAAAATGGCGATCCTGAGCGTCACCGGCACGTGGCTGGATAACGCGGTGCAGTATTCCAATCAGCTTACAATGCCCCGTGACCTTGTGGGCGCAACCGTTCTACTGGCAGTACCGGGACTGATCGCGGCGTTAGGAGCGGTGCTGACTCTGCGCTGGATCGCCAGGGAAAGGCCAATCACGCGGGATGCATACTGGCGGTGGAGAATTGCTGCGATAGGGGTAGGCTGCCTTGTCACCTGCGCCTTTTACAGCATCAGCTATAGCAGCGGCGTGCTGCACAACATGGGCAACAGCTACATGCAGCGCCCCGGTTCCACGCAAATTACTGGTCAGACTCCGACGATTGAGGTCGGTACGGCGGCGCTGGAGGCTGCCTCGCGTTTGGTACCCTGGAATGTTCCGCTGCGTCTGCACTGGACTTCGGCGCTGGCCGACGGCTTGAGTCTGAACGAGTCGCCGGATGTACAAAACGCCGCGCGGGCGCAGATCACGGCGCTGCTAAACGATATTTTTCGCAACCAGCCTTACTTCGTCAATACGCTGGAATGGCGGAATTTTAGCCGTGCATTTGCGGAACTGCTGCGTTAAGCCGCCGCCGCATCGGCGGCAGTTCAGCGATCCCAGTTGAGCAACTGGATAAAAGTCGGCAGATCGGTTGAGTTGCGGATGCGCACGCGCGGCAGGCGGAGCGGGTCATCGGAATACGAATACACGCCGTCAATTTCGGTAAAGGCCAGCACGACACCTGCGGCGCTCAGTTCCCGAATGGTGGCATCGTCAAAGCCGCCGGATGGATAGCAAAAGAAGCGCGGGCGAATACCGGTATGCGCCTCGATGGTCTCCTCTGGCCCCAGAATCTGGTAGACCAGCCAGTCGTGGTCACGGTTACGCATATCCAGGTGCTCACGACTGTGGTTCTGCATCGCCATACCCGCGTCGGACATTTCCTTGACCTGATCCCAGTTCAGAAAGCCGGGTCGTCCTTCGTCAATGAAGCCCGTGACTAAAAAGAAGGTTCCGGTGAAGCCGTATTTTTGCAAGATCGGATAGGCGTTCGCATAGGCGTCTACGTAGCCGTCGTCAAAGGTGAGCAGGATTGGATGGTCGGGCAGCTTCCTGCCGCCTACCAGTGCCGCGTACAGGTCATCGGGCGCGATGGTCTGGTAGCCGTTGTCCTTGAGCCAGTGCAGTTGTGCGGCAAACTTATCGGGCGGTACCGAGAGATCCACGCGGTATTTATCCGAACCAGGCGGGGGATCGCTGATGTAGTGATACATGAGGATCGGCACCCGCACCTGCCGCAGTAAGAGCGGCCCTGGATAGCCTATTTGCGCCGCGTCCGCCCGCAGGCCGAGGATCAGGAAGCAGCAAAGCGTGATCCATACGGATCGCATGAGAAGCGGTTTCTTGTGAAGTGTCGGGTGCTTAAGCGCCCGGCTCAGCCGAATGAGTCGAGAAAAGACAGACATAGTACACAGATTCGCTTTTTTTCAACCCGGTGTCAAGGGGAGTTTAGCCTTCACTCATAGGGAGATTGAGGGGAAATAGGTGAGATTGACCTCATCCCCTGGCCGCTATCGAAGCCGGTTCCATGACTCCGCTCAAAGACGCCACACAGCGCCACGAGCTGGAATCCTACACGCTGGAACGCCTCGCCAGCGGCCTGTTCCGCTATACCGCCCCGTCCTCTCAGCACGACGATACCATAATGGCGACGGCGTTGGGCTTCCGCGCCATGCACTACATCGGAGCGCATATCCGCTTTGTGTAGGGGCGGCTCGTGAGCCGCTGTGTCTGTCGTATGCCCGCTCGCCGCCGGCATCCAGGCGTTGCACGCGACCGGATGTGCAACACCCTAAAACTGCTCAACCGCGAATGGCTCACTGAAACGGCACCTTCGTCCATTCCAGCGGATCGACCTGGACGCCCTCGACAAACATCTCCCAGTGCAGGTGTGGGCCGGTGGCGCGGCCCGTCGCGCCCGTCAGACCGATGATCTGCCCCTGGTGAACGATGTCGCCCACCTTCACGTCAATCTCAGACTGGTGCCAGTAGCCAGTAAAAATGCCCCGCCCGTGGTCTATAATCGTGGCGTTGCCGCGCACGTGCAAAGTCTCGGCCATCACCACCACCCCGCCCGCCGGGGCGTAGATCGGCGTGCCGGGCAGCGCCGCGAAGTCCGTGCCCTGGTGCCACTGGTTGTACGGCCCGCCGTCGTAGGATCGTCGCGTCCCGAACTGCGACGTGACCGGCGCCGCGCACGGCAGGCCCATCGGGCCATTCAGAAAGTTCTGCTGCGTAAATTTATCCACGATGCCAAACACGTGATCGATCTCCGGCTGCGTCACCTTCGGGTC
>DATGFK010000031.1:0-2741 GCA_035309185.1 Aggregatilineales bacterium | reverse complement strand
TTTTTCCTGGCTTTCATGTGACCCCTTGGCCTGTCCGAGTGGTCAGGTAAGGGTTCCGCCAGCGGAATTCACACGGGCCGAGAACGTCTCTACGTCTCGAATTGTGTCATCGCGTGGATAAGTCTATAATCAATCTAATGTATTATGATTAGGCAGGCGCAAGTCCCAGGCGTGCCTGGGTGAGAACAATGAGCGACCCCATCCGTATTCTCCTAGTTGACGACCACGCCATCGTCCACCGCGCGATGGCCGCCCTGGTTGCAACCTTCCCTGACCTTGAAGTGGTCGGACATGCTAAGAACGGGCAGGAAGCCATAGACCTGTGCGGCGAGGTAAAGCCGGACGTGGTGGTGATGGATGTTATCATGCCGGGCATGAATGGCATCGAAGCGACCCGCATCTTGCACGAGCGCTATCCGGAAGTCAAAGTGCTGGCTCTGTCCAGCTTCCAGGACGAGGCAACGGTACGCGAGATGTTGAAAGCAGGCGCCTCTGGCTACATCCTCAAAGAGACTTTCAACGATGACGTTGCTGCGACCATTCGCGGCGTCTACGAGGGCAAAGCCATCTTTTCACAGGAAGTTGCCCAGACGCTTTTTCACTCGGAGGTTCCCCCGCCAGGACCGGGCAAGGACTATGGTCTGACGGCGCGCGAGCGGGAAATTCTCCATCTGTTGATTGAAGGCAAGAACAACGGCGAGATCGCCGCCGCTTTGACCATCAGTATTTCTACGGCCAAGTTTCACGTGCGCAGCATTTTTGCCAAGCTCGGAGTTACCAATCGGGTTGAGGCAGTGGCGCTGGCCGTCGAAGAGAAACTGTTGCCGTAAGGATTGGGCGAAAAGATTTTTGTTGAGCCGGGGCTAAATCCCCGGCTCAGCCAGTGGAGTCACACTCGATTCGCATAAACGCTTATCGAAAAGAACCTCACCCCCGCCCCCTTTCCATAACATGGAGAGGGGGCGGGGGTGAGGTTTCAATCAGCCTTTGATCAAAATTGACTCTAGCTCCCCTTTCCCCCCGCTTGCGTGGGCGAATGGGGCTGGGGGATAGAGGGGTCAATGGTCACCGACGCCTCTCCGAGCCGCGCGGCGTACTGGCAGGCAGCGGCAGGAGTCATGTGGAAGTCGGTATCGGTGAAATCCTGGTTGGGTACGGCATCCCACACATCGAGATAGTGCCAGCCCTTGCTGGCGGCGGTTGTTTGCAGCACGCCGCGATAATCATCGTAGGCCCAGCGGGGATAGTAACTGTTCCAGCGGACTGGATTGTCAGGGCTGCGAACCATCGGTTCGTTGACGAGCAGGACGGGGACGTTTTTCGCTGCCGCCGAATCCATGCCCGCCTGCACCACGTCCAGCGATAAATCCTGCGCCTGGATGTGATGGTCGGCTGAGAGCGTCATCAGGTTCGGATTCGCCAGCAGCAGGCTGTCGCTGCTGCTCAGGTCAACCGGGTGCGGCGTCACGAACTGCGGCACGCGATGATCAATGCCTGTGGCGGCCCAATCCAGGCCATACAACTGGTAGCGGAGCCAGTCGGCCAGTTCGCGGCGCTGCCCGAAAAATGTCCTGTCCAGGAAGGAGGGCGCGGGAAGCGGCCACTGCGGCAGCTTGAATTGATAGTGTGCCTGGAGCGACGCAACCTCGTCGTACTGCCTGCGAATGACCTCGAAGTCAAGCTGATCGCTGGGATACAGCGAGGCCAACGTGGTTGACCAGATCACCAGGTCAGGCTGGTAAGCCAGCGCGTGCCGCAGGATCAAGAGATCTTTCATGACGCTCAGGGTGGGATAGCCCAGGTTATAGAAGCGCAATTTGCGCCCAGAGGGCAATGAAAGGCTTAACTGGTTCAGGCAGGCGGCCTGCGTTTGGGTCGGTTCCAACAAATAGCCCCACACGGACGAGTCGCCGATCAGGACGACCCGGTACTCGCCGGGTGCTTTGGCCTGCGCGATCTCGTGCGAAGCCAGCATCTGGTCGAGGCTGGTTTCGATCAGGTTGTAGGATACGTCGGCGTTCTGGCTGAAGGGCAGCCGCAAACGCCCTGGAAGGAGGCTGTTGTAGATGGTGAGATGTTCGAGCAGTCCCAGCGGTTGGAAGGCGAAATACAGCGCGTTGAAGGCCACGAATAAGGCCAGGGCCTTGATCGCGACGTTGCGCAGCAGGCGGAAGGGGCCTCGGTCAGACATGGAGGCCAACCAGTCCGGCCAGGGTTTTGCCGATCAGGGCCGGGTCGGGCAGGGCGAAGAATACCCAGCCGATCGCCACGAAGTGAAAGGTTGCCAGCACACTCCCCAGGTGGACGGCGCGGGCCAGGCGCGGGCGCTTCGCGACGTAAGCATCCCAGCCCTGCGAATGATCAACCTGCCAGCGGTGCAGCCACAGGCCCAGCCCATGCCAGGCACCCCACAGCACAAAATTGAGTGCGATGCCGTGCCACAGCCCGATCAGCACCATCGTGCTGACCTGCGCGATCAGGATGATCAGCATCCGGCGGCTTCGCAAGCGTGTCGCCATCAGGGCGCGGCTGAGGGGTGTGAAGAAATAGTTGCGGAACCAGGTCGCCAGAGTAATGTGCCAGCTATTCCAGAAGGCGGTGATGTTGCGTTTGAGGTACGGCGCGGAGAAGTTCTCCGGCAGGTGAATGCCCGCCAGCAGTGCGATTCCAATGGCGATGTCCGTGTAGCCGGAAAAATCGAAGAACAGCCGGAAAGCATACGCATACAGCATGATCCACAG
>DATGFK010000030.1:0-3600 GCA_035309185.1 Aggregatilineales bacterium | reverse complement strand
GGGGAAAAGTCACTTTGCCGCAATTTTCGCACTTAGCGCCCTGCATTGAGTATCTTTGAGCCTTCAACCGCCAACTTTGTGCTACGTGCATTTTAGTATCCTCATCTTATGCGACTTCATCAGCCGCGAATTTGCTTGTGCTTATGGTCACAATAGTAGCGGTAAGGGACTCTCAAAAACTATCAGGTATCCCTTGAGCGCTCTCAAAAGCACTCAAACCCGACGGTTTTAGCCGATTGTCTCATTAACCTTTGGATGACATGCATAGGGGTCAGGGGTGGAGACTCTCGTTCCTTGCCAAAAATATGGGACACGGCAGCACCGTGCCCCAACAGGAAATTGGCTTGAAATTGGACGGACTATTTTCCAAACAGGTGGGTGACAGCAGTGGAGCCTGTACCGCCCAGGTTTTGTGTCATGACGACCTGGGCTTCAACGACTTGATTTTCGCCCGCCTCGCCGCGCAGTTGCAGGGCCGCCTCAACTGCCTGATAGACGCCCGTTGCGCCGAGCGGGTTGCCGCGCGCTTTCAAACCGCCGAAGGTACTCAGGGGAAGTTGGCCGCTCAGCCCGATCTTATTTTCAGCCGCCAGCTTCCAGCCCTCGCCCCGCGCGGCAAACCCACACGCTTCAAGCGATAACGCTGCCATAACGGTGGTCGCGTCGTGCAGTTCTAGCATGTCTACGTCGCGGGGAGCCAGTTCGGCGCGCTCGAAGGCCCGGCTCGCTGACAGATTGGCCGCAGACAGAAATAGCGGATCGGGGCGGTCATGTACGGCCAGGGCATCGCTGGCGACGGTGCTTGCCAGGATCGCCACTGGATGCGGAACCATGTCCGCGGCACGCTCCGAATTGGTCAGGATGACCGCTGCTGCGCCGTCACCTTCCGGGGCCGCATCAAACAGGTTTACCGGGTCAGCCACCACGGGTGCGCTGGCAAAGCGATCCGCTTTGATCAGGTTGCGAAACATGGCGTTGGCGTTGCGCGCCCCGTTGGTGTGCGCGTTGACGCTGAAGTTGGCGAAGTCCGAAAGCTGGACCCCGTACTCGTGCATGTAGCGCCGCATGATCAGCGCAGCCATGCCGACGGGCGTTGCGCCCTGTGCGGATTCGTAGTCGGTATCCAGGAAGGTTGCGAGGGCGCTCATGCGGTCACTGCCGACTACGTCGGTCACTTTTTCCACGCCGATGATCATCACGGTTTGTGCCAGGCCGCTGGCAATCATCATCACACCCTGGTGGAGCGCGAGTCCACCGGAGGCATCTGCCCCTTCCACCCGTACCCCTTCCACGCCGCGCATCCCGGCGAAATCGGTCAGCAGCGCGCCGAGATGGTTCTGGTTGCTGATCACACCACCTAGCGCATTGCCGACGATCACCGCGTCCACGCTTTCCAGGCCCGCGTCTTCCAGAGCGGCGCGCATGGCCTGGAGGGCCAGGTGACGTACCGAGAGGTTCCAGTGTTCGGCGACAGGCGTTTGCCCAATCCCGACGATGGAGACGTTGGTCACGTTGTTTTTGTTCACGCTGTAATCCTTACTCGACGGCCAGTTTGCCGCGATAGCGGGTGTACAGCGCGTAGTCAATAGGCGTGCGGCGCGCAATGTACTCGCGAGTCCTTGTGGCGCGATCCTTGCGCTCGGTGATGAGATCGGTCACGCGCATGTCGAAGGCGTCCGATCCCGCGCCGGAACCATAGCTGATGCACAAAACGCGGTCTCCCGGCTTGCACTCGTCGAGCGTAGCCGTCAGGCCCAGCAGGCACGACCCGGCGTATACATTCCCGATCTCTCCCGCCAACAGGCCGAACTTGATCTGCGTGTCGGTGAAGCCAAGCTGCTTGGCAGCACGTTCGGGGAACTTAACGTTGGGCTGGTGGAAGACGGCGTAGGTGTAATCCTTTGCCGTCGTGCCCATCATCTTCATGAGCGTCTCGGCGGCAGTCATCGTGTGATGGAAATAGGCTGGTTCGCCCGTGAATCGGTCGCCGTGCGAGGGGTACTTCACCTCGGCCCGACGCCAGAAGTCCGGCGTGTCGGTCACGAAGCTGTATGATCCCTGGAATACAGCCAGCGATTCCGCTTCTGGCCCGACGATGTAGGCTGCGCCGCCCGCCGCGGCCGTATATTCCAGCGCGTCACCGGGACGACCCTGGGCCGTGTCCATACCAATGCTCATGGCGTAAGCGGCCATGCCACTGCCCACGAATCCGATGCCCGCCTGGAGCGCTTCAGTTCCGGCTTTGCAGGCGAATTCCCAGTCGGCGGCCTGCGTATTTGGCACCGCGCCGATGCTTTCCGCGACGATGGTGCTGGTCGGCTTCACGGCGTAGGGATGGCTCTCGGAGCCGACCCATACCGCGCGAATCTGCGTCGGATCGATCTGAGCGCGGGCCAGCGCATTGCGCGCCGCCTCGATGCTCATGGTGATCACGTCCTCGTCCAGCCCCGCGACGGCCTTCTCTTTGATAGGCGTGCCGCCGAGTCCGCCCGTCCAGACGCGGGCCACCTCAGAGGCAGGCAGCCGGTAGCGCGGAATATAAGCGCCATAGCCGACAATGCCTACCGGCACGTTTGTCTTCAAGAGATTGCGCACGTCGTCGAATGGTCTGGGTACAATTTGATCTGTCATGCCTGATAATTCTCCTTATCGGAACTGATGTGTTGCTATATGTTCATTGGCGCTGAAGTAGCGCAGTCACATGGGAAAACGATAGTAAACCCTGCCATTTCGGGTCGTTGTCATTTACCGTACACAGGTTGTAGGGCGAAGACAATTTCGTTATTGAAGGATTCATTAGTTCAACAATCGTTACAATCGAGTTCGGATTTACTGTTCCATTTGATGTAGGAATATAAATCTGCATGTAGGGATAGATAAACAAATATTCGTGACGCAGCATGCTTTCAGGGGATGAATATTTGCACGGCGTTCCATAATGTCTCATGATGTCTCCCAAAGGAACACCGTTTAATCCCATGCGTAGCTCGATATAGTTAACCCGCTCGTTGTCAGCCGATGCAAAAATGTCAGCGATCAATGTACTTTTAGGTAGGGTCACGAGATAATCAACGTTGTTTGGCGCAGACAAAAGCCCTCCCTGAGCAAGCCCGATTTGCTTGGCTTCTTCCCAGGTGGTGATGCCAGGTGTGATTCCGAAATAACAGGGATGTTCAGCGCACATTCCCAAACCAGCATCTTGGAGGACATTCGTGTCTGGCGTCTCCGACCCCACCAATAATGCGCCTCCGATCAAGGCGGAAAGCCCTAGCGTCAGACAAAACACGAGAAAACCAGCACGTACCATTGACTACGACGCCCTCAGCCGGTTTACGACGTAATATTGCGCCGAGGCGAAACCCGCCCAATTCGCGTAGTCATGGTAAACGACGCACAGATCGTACATAGGCATGGCATCCAGGGAAGGATCGCTCAGATCGATCTCTTTCACGGCGGATTGCGGCGAAATTTGCGAATCAGGAGCTGTGACGGTTACTGCCATGTAGGGATAGACCAGTACAGCAATCGAATCGGCGCTATCAAATAACACCTTGCAGGGCATCCCGTAGCGCTGCGCCATCTCGCCTGCCGAGAGATTGT
>DATGFK010000029.1:0-16411 GCA_035309185.1 Aggregatilineales bacterium | reverse complement strand
TTGACTTGATCCTGTACTGGCACATCTTCAGGTTCTGGCAGTCCGACAACATGGGCCTGTCCAGGGCGCAGTTCTATTTTTTCGTCGTCGTGGCGTTTGTGATCAGCTTCGTGCTCTACCGTGCTGCCCTGATTGACTTGAACGACACAGACGGCGTTAGGCTGGCTTACATTGACAATTTCGTTAACTCCGTGATGTTCGTCGTGATGGTCTTTCACCGTCCCACGCCCAGCGGCCAGTCGCTGTACATTGGTCTGTTCAAGATGATAGGCACCGGCTCCGCGATGCTGGCGACGGCACTCAATCCCTGGCCGGGCACCGAGCATTCCGCGCTGCTGCCAGCACTTTATGCTTTTATCTTCCTGTTTGATGTGATCTACGTCGTGATGATCTACCGGCGCGTGAAGGCCGCAGGACTCAATCCCTGGCGGCGGTTCTGAGGGTCGGCAGATAACAAAATCCAACGTGGCAATGCTCTGTACTTATAGCGCCCTTATGTGCGGGAGAAAAGACTTCCCATCGCAGCCTATTTCGCTGGCGGATGTATCTCAATGTGTTCAAGCTGCGTTTGTGACAGCGCCTCAGGCTTGAAGAACTGCTTGTAGAAATCCGTGTCCACGTGTGTCGCCTGATAGGCGATGACGGTTCGGAACGGAGCGCTGTAAGCTGGGAAGCGTCCATAGCGCTTGAAAATGTAATCGCAATAGGCACAGGTGGCATCAATGGCGACCTGTGAAGGCGGTTCTATGTGGCTGGAAACCTTCTCTGGCGACTGCCAGGCGCTGGTCTCCGCGCCCTTACGATAAATACCATTGCTGCCAAATTTGCTGGTCACGAACGATTCGACGGCCACTTTCATACTCGGATAATAGGGCGGGCAGTAGCCGTGCAGCAACACCTGCTGATTGCGTTCCAGGCCAACCGCGTAAGGGAACGGAAAATCTTTGCCCATCAGGCGCAGCAGTAGAGTCAGCACCCAGCCCGCACCCACGTAGTCGCTGCTGAGCATACTCTGCATACGAAAGCCGAGCGCCTCGAACCAGCCGAATTCATTCCTGGCGTAATTAGAGAAGCCGCCAAGTCCCAGCAGTTCGGTCATCAGACCCAGGTTTTGCAGGGCCATGCCCTGTTCAACTGCCACGGCTTCCGCCAGCGATGCTTCAAGCCCTTGCACTGTGAGTATCCGGTTGCCATCCGCGTCGTCGTCCAGGTGACCGCCGTGGCTCTTGGCGAATTTGGCGATCCCGGCGGGTTGGAACAGGTTTCGTTCGTCCAGGATATACAGCCCCATCGTCGGGTCAAAGGCTTCCAGCAGTGCATTGATGTAAGAGACAGTCAGGTCGTTGATGGGCAGAAAATATGAGCTGCCCGGCGCATACACCGACCACTTGTTGATGTTGAAGTTGTAGCCGGGCTGTACCGGAACCGTGACCCGACCCTCGCTGATCTTGACCCGCATCCGCTGGTATAGCTCGGTCAGCTTACCTTGCTGGCTCAGTTCGATCAGAGCGGGTATTTCAGAATAGGGGAAATCTTGCGGACGTTTGAGCAGGTAGGTCGCCTCGTCATTTGTGACGACGATTGAGACCGCATTGATTGCGTCCGGGCTGCTGATGGTGCGGCCTATCAGCCCATCGAGCATGTGCCCACCCTGGCCCTGCCCATAAGCCAGGTCAGCCAGGGCATAGCCGGTAATGCCACAGGCTGCAAACGCCAGGGCAGCCTCTTCGTCTTCGGTGAGCGGCTGATTGGGGTGCTGGCTGGCATAGATAAACGGTCCGGCCTCGATCTTCATACCCATACCAAAGCGGCGCGAGCGGCGTTTCTTGAAGGCGTCAAGCAGTGAATAATGGCTGAGCTGGCGCCCTATCCAATCTTGCACGGTGGGTGACGTGGTAGAGGCAGGCGGCTGCATGGCGTTTACCTTTCATTGGCGTGAAGATAGTCAGAAATAATTTTGACGGCATTTTGTGAACCGCGCTCGGCGCGAATCTTTTGTCCAATGGCTGCTGCCTGGCGGCAAATTCCCTCGTTAGCCAAAGTCTGTTGAATCGCTTCGGCCAGACGATCCGCCGTCAGGGTTTTGCGTATTAGTGGCTCAGGCCCGGCCCCGATCCTGGCAACTCGCCGCGCCCAGAAGATTTGATCGCCGAAGAAGGGGATTGTGATGGTGGACTTGCCTGCGCGCAAGCCAGCCGCCGTTGTCCCGGCTCCTGCGTGATGTACGACAGCGGCCATTCGCGGCAACAACCAATCGTGCGGCGCGCTATCCACTTTAAAAACTTCGTCTGGCAGATCGGATTGCGCCAGTCCGCCCCACCCGGTGAGCAGCAAGCCGCGCTGACCGGCTTTCTTGAGTGCCGCCAGCGAGATTTCGGCCATGCGCTGAGGATCGCGGTCGGCCATGCTGCCGAACCCAATGTATACAGGCGGCGGGCCGCTCTCCAGGAACGCTACCAGGTCGGCAGGAGGAGTCCAGGCGGGCTGGTCAAGAAACCAATAGCCGGTTACGTGCAGAAATTCAGGCCAATTCCTTGGCTTTGGCAACACTTCGGGACTGTAACCATATAATACGGGTAGTTTTTGGCGCATCACGACAGGGAGCGGGCCGAACAGAGTCAGGGGTGGCATCCCAAATAATTCGCGGCGTGCCTGGTTAACGCTAGGCCGCATCAACTGCCAGAAAAGCTGCCCTCCTACAACGTGAACCGGATAGTTGAAAACGGACAAATTGGGCAGGCCAAGTGGGAACATCGCGCTAGGAAATTCGCCTGTGGGGTGAATGGGCTGCAAATAGGCCTGGATCAGCGGAATTTTCAGTTTCTCGGCAATGGTCAGGCCGAAATAAAAAGCCGGGCCGGTCACGATAATGGCGTCGGTGTCTTGCGAGGCGGTCAGGGTGTCGCGCATCGAGCGGCTGATGGCTGGCCCCATGAAATTCTTAAAGCCAGTGGCAAATTTGATTGGATTGCGGGCCGATTCCATCCAGGTGCGAAATTCTTCATCCTGGAGCAGTTTCTGCGGATCGCCTTCGAGGTTGGAAAATTCGAGCTTTTCCGCCCGGATTTCCGCCTCAAAGACGAGATGGGTTGCCAAACGCACTGTATAACCTGCGTCCCGTAATGCCACACCCAGAGCAATAAAGGGCTGCACGTCGCCCCGTGAGCCAACAGCGACCAAAGTAATGTGCATGGGCTGATAAGCCTTAATAATTGCGGACAAAAACAAAGTTGTGGCCGATTGGAATGACGCCTTGAAATGAAAATGACCCCAAACACCTCTAGCTTGGGGTTATTATAGCTTGCTTCTTACAGCAAGATACGTAACATGAAACGTTTTTAACTTCTTTTTTATAGGGAAAGAAAGCTCAAGACGCAGAGGCGATTGCACCCATTTCGACTGGCTGAGGTGGGGCTTATGCCCCGCCTCGGCCAGCAGATTCTTACTTAGAACCCTAGCACTTCCGGCACCAGGATTGTCGTGATGCGGTTTGCCACAACTTCTTTCCTGAAGATCAGGATTTTGGCGATCTCGCTCGGCCTGCCAACTGCCTTTTGCAGCCGCTCGGATTCGAGGGGCAGGCTGTGCTCCTCGATCCGGCGGAAGGCAGCGTCTGTGTCCTTGACCAGCTTATGCGTGCCGATCACCCAGATCACCTTCTGGGCGCCATATACGTAGGGCGCAAGCTGGCTGCCGCCGAAGGACGCGACAAATACGTGGCCCTGCTCGGTGACGGCGTGGACGCTGCCAACCATGTAACTCGGCGTGGCGCTAACCTGACGAAATTCGAAGCTTTGTGTTTCGCGGTTCAAGCTCATCAGCTTCTGGCGGATGGATATGTAGCGGCCTGACTTATCAATCTCATCGGCGAGGCCCATAGCCTCAAGCGTGGCAGAGCGGGCGGCGAAAACGTCGATACCCTCTGGGAGCATTTCGAGCACTTTTTGTTTGGCTTCTGCCGCAGAACCGACGAGTAGCGGGTTGAAGCCGTTGGCCGCCAGGGCCTGGATGGTCGCATCGAGCGATACATGATCAGCGAGTTGCGTCCAATTTTCTTTGATCAGTGCCTCAGACATGGGATCTCTCTTCCTCTTTGGATAGATAGTTAATTCGTGAACTGTCCAACAATGAACCAAATCTGCAAAAAAATCGAACCCTAGCGGGGCCAGGCGTCGCACAGGCGACTGACCAGTGCCAAAAGCTGAGCGCGTTCTTCGGGAGAGTACATCTGTCTTAGCTGATCCTCCAGGACAGTGAGTGCTCGAAAAGCCGCTTGCATGTCCTGCTTGCCTTCGTCTGTCAGTTCGATGCGCGTCGTGCGCCGATCATCGCTGGACTGCACGCGCCGCACCAGCCCATCGCTTTCGAGCCGATCCACAAGCTGCGTCGCGTTTGACTTCACAAAGGCGAGCTGCGAGGCAAGCTGACTTAGCGAGATTTCCCCGTTGGCATTTGCAATCTGGCACAGAGCCATCATCCGCGTTGAGGACAGGTTAAGCTCGCCCAGCACCCCGTCCATGCGCGCTTCGACGCCCTTGCCCATCCGAAGCAGGTGGGCCAGCAAAACCAGCGTGTCCCGATCCACCGTTCGCGATTGGTTCATATCTGTACTATACAGCATTGGACGATTCGTGTCAAGGGATCAGTTTTAAGTATCACCTACCGCCACCGCCAGTAGATACCAGGCCGCGTGCGGAAGCCACTGCTCGCCCCAACGCCAGTTGTCAGTGATGCTGGGTAGGCTGTTCGGGGTGTGGAAGGCAATGTCTTCCTCATCCTCGACACCGCCAGTGATGCCGTTGCAAATGCCACCGGGGCAGTTCGTGAACTGGTACGAATCGCCATAGACGATGTAAGGCGGGTTGTTGCGCCCGGAACCGTGCAGCATACACAGGTCAAAGGGATTAAGTCCCAAAATCCAGTTCAGTTGATCCCAGGCGAAGCCTTGCAGTTGATCGTAAAATGCCTGATCGCCTTTGAAATGCGCCGAGGCCCGGCGCGCCGCCGCCGCCATGCCGCTGAGTCGGGCATTCTCACCCTGCCACCACGGCGAGACTTCCGTATTGTGCGGGAAGAAAAAGGCCGAGCGCCGAGTGCCGTTTTTGTCCTGCACAAGCTGTCGGCTGACGCCAAAAGGGTTATTCACTTCGGCGGTGAGGCTCAGCGCGAAGGTCAGCGACTTCTTGATCGTTTCAAGCACTGCCGGACGCGCTGCTGGGCTGGCAATGTCCAGGTAGCTTAGCAAGCTGTGTACGGGAAACCCTGCATCTGAGGCGTGAAAGAACGGACGATCTGTGTCGTCAGCCCGCCAGTAATCCATGTACGGGCCGCTGTCGGCGAGCCGCCCCATCAGCGACTCGGCCCGGCGCGCCGCCGCCGCCTGATAGGCTGCATTCGAGGTTGCCTTGTACAACTGCGTGGCCGCCAGCAAGGCGCAATAATCGTCCAGGATGTTCTCCTGGCCGTCATTGGTCAATTCGAGGTTGTGTGCTTCCAGGTAAGCGAAAGCGTCCTCGGCGGCTTTCAGGTAATCCGCGCTCTTGAACTCACCCGATGTCAGGAAGGTGCTGGCGAGCGCCAGGGCTGCAATGGACACTCCTCCGCCCGAGCGATAGCTGACCTGGTACTCCGATTCGGGAACCTTCTGCGCCTCCGCAGTTGGCGCTTTCTCCATGCCTCCGGGTTCAAAGCCGCGCATTCGGCGGGCCAGGCGACGATCTTCGGGCCGCTTTTCCGGACCATGTGCGGAGACTCGAATGTAGAACGAACCGTCGGGAATTTTGATCCGGGTCAGGTAATCAGCTCCAAACATGGCCTCGTCGAGCAGCCGCCGTAGATACTCGTTGAAATTGCTATCGCCCCTGTTTTTGAGTGCTTCAACCGACTCGAATAGGCTCCATACCACCAGCGGGATCTGCTGCGGGTTGAAGTAGGTCGAAAAGCATAGATGCGAAAGGTGCTTACCATAGTCACCTGTGGCGTCGTACCAGCCGCCGTGGGCATCCACAGTTCGGCCTGACCCGTCGCCATCAAAGGGAACGTGATGGTCGGCTTCGTCCAGGCGACCGGAGCAGTGCTGCGCCTTGAAGTAGTACAGCACGTTAGAAAGCGTATTTTGCTCCAACAAATTGGCCTGGATCGCAAAGGGAAATGAGCGGATCGCTCCGTAGCTGGTCATGCATTCGATGCAGTAATGGCCCTCAGCCCGCACTGGATCAAAGGTGGCGGTCCAGAAATGCCAATCTTTCCAGCGGGCTACGCCTCCGGCTGCCAGCGGGATTCCGGCGTAGACCTCGCCGCCAGTTTCAGCCTCAAGCACCCGGAAAGACGTAAATTCGTCCGACGTGGTACCCAGGATTATAGCGCGTTTACTGGCGAGGCTTTCATACCCGATGTGGTTGGTGAGAATCTTCATGTAAGGCGTGTCCCTTCGATGCCTAACACAAAATCAGACCCCAAAGCCTGGCAGGGCGTCAGCACGCCCTTTGGCTGAGTTTTCAGTACCTTCTCGATAGCCTGGATTCCGGCCACCGCGGTAAAGCGATAGGCTTCCAGCGTCTCCAACCAGGCCTCAGTTGAATGACCACTGGCATCCATCGCCCGCG
Organism: Aggregatilineales bacterium; assembly: GCA_035309185.1. Lineage (GTDB taxonomy): Bacteria > Chloroflexota > Anaerolineae > Aggregatilineales > UBA2796 > DATGFK01. The sequence continues at coordinate 9,806 of DATGFK010000029.1, read as the reverse complement.
CCCACACATACGATTTGCGTGTTTGGCGGGTCACGGCGTTTGGCCCTTTCACGATCCGCGTAGCCAGGCGTCCTAGCGCGCCGCGCAGGCTGGCGTTGCGCATCAGCGCCTGGACGGCAGGGATCGCGCCGCCGGGGAGTCTGGCCGTCAGGCCGCTCACCGCCATATAGGTGCGGATGGTCGGAATGCCGGTTGTGTAATAGGCAGTGACCAGATCGCCCCACGGGACGGCAATCGCTTCGTGATCGCCGTACGAGAAGTGGATAGTGCGGCGCTGGATAGACCAGGGCACCCGTTGCAAGACGCCATTTTCGCGCGCCCAACTGTCATCGGGCAGCATCTCCAGCAGCGACTTGAAGGTGCCTGCACTGGGCGTGCTCAGGGCGTCAATGGCGATCTCCAACATCACCGCGCCCGGCGTCTGGTCGGCAACAATTTTGGCAAGGCAATCCGTGGGGATGAGGTCAAAGCCCGCGCCGGAGATCACGGCAACGCCCCGCCGCAAGGCCTCATCTGCGTAACTGAATGTATTCGCCAGGTTGGGAATCTCGCCGGCGATGTCCAGGTAATGCGTTCGCGTTTTTAGGCAGGCATGGAGCATCGGCGTGCCAGTGAATACGAACGGCCCGGCGGCATGGAAAACCAGGTCAACGTCGGCCAGCGCGCCAGTCAGGGCCGCCTCGTCTTGCAAATCAATGGCCGCGAAATCCAGCCCCAGTTTTGCAGCGAGAGGTTCTAGTTTGGCCCTGGATCGGCCTGCCAGCAGCGGTTTGTGACCTCGCCGCACGGCTTCCTCGGCCAGCAGTTGCCCGGTATAGCCATAGGCGCCGTACAGCATCCAGCGGGTCATTGATGTGTCTCCGTTACTCCCCCGCGATCTTTTCGAGGGCGAGTTGTGTCAGTGCGTGGTAGACCTGCCTCAACGCCTCGTCAAAGTCGCCGGGAGCCTTGCCCAGCCGCCGCAGCAGCGCGGCCTCGATCTCCGGCGCGGCAATGCGAATGGCGAGGGCCGACAGATCGCCGCCCTGCCAGAACGACTCAAGCGTATCGGCCAGGGCGGGCACTGACTCGGGCAGACGCTCAGGCTCGCCGCCCGGAGGCGCGCTTGCTTCGCTCTTGACGGCTGCGGCACGGCGCTTGCGCAGCGCTTCGATAATCTGCTCCCGGCTGCGGCCTCGCAGCTTGAAGATCAGGAACGGATCGGCGTCGAACTGCTCGCCAAGCAAATAGTATACCGCCGCGATGTGCTTGCAAGGATTGGCATAGTCGGGGCAGCTACAGGCCGTATCCAGGTCGCTGCCGTTGGCAGGGAAGAGGGCAACTTTGGCAGCGTCGAAGGCCTGTTCGATGTCCTGTGGCATCTCGTCAGCCAGCAGCTTGGCCGCGAAAATCGCCTGGGCACTCATGGCGTCAATGGCCCGTTCCCATTCGGCACTCGTGAGCAGCGGCAGGCGAATGTGGATATCGTAAGGGCGGGGGCGCGATCCCTGTACCTTCGCTTTGACGTGGCCCGGCTCGACCTCGACGTTGAGCACCTGCCCGCCACGGGCGTAACTGCGTCCACGCTGAAGGCGAGTGCCAATGCCATAGCTTTCCAGCACGGCGATCCAGCGCCTGGCCCACCAGCTTTCCCCGAATGCCCCTCGCTTCGATTTGGCCTCGATACCGCCGGAGACTTTGCGGGGTTTCGATGTCGGGTAGTAGCCATCGTAATCGTCATAGTTATCGGCACGGGTTCGTCGTTTGGTCATGTCAGTCTACCTCCGCAGCGCGCAGCGTGACCAGGGTGCGCAGGTCGCTAGTACTCAGTTCAGTCAGCCAGCTTTCGTCAGCGCCGACGATGCTTTCGGCCAGCTTTTTCTTGCTCTCGATCATCTCGTCAATCTTCTCTTCGAGCGTCCCCGCGCAGATGAATTTATGCACCTGGACGTTGCGCGTCTGCCCGATGCGGAAGGCGCGATCCGTGGCCTGGTTTTCGACAGCCGGGTTCCACCAGCGGTCAAAGTGGAAGACGTGGTTGGCGCGGGTCAGGTTGAGGCCGACGCCGCCCGCCTTAATAGAGAGCAAAAACACCGTGGGGCCGTGCATGGCCTGGAAGCGCTGGATCATCGCCTCGCGATCTTTGGTTCGCGTTGCGCCGTGCAGCCACAATGGCTCGTCATAAAATGAATCGCGCAGATAGGCTTGCAGCAGGGTGCCCATCTCCGCGAACTGCGTGAAAACCAGGGCACGGTCGCCTTCGGCGTACACTTCTTCAAGCATCTCCTTCAGGCGCGCCAGCTTGCCGGATCGGCCATCCAGGGCGGAGTCGTCCTTGAGGAACTGCGCTGGATGGTTGCAGATCTGCTTGAGCTTCAGCAGCATGGAAAGGACAAGTCCCCGGCGGCTCATATGGTCGCCTTCATCTTCGGCCTGCTGGATGCTATCCAGCGAATCCTTTACCACCGCTTCGTACAGTGTGCCCTGCTCGGTGGTCAGGTTGCAGTAGACCTTCATTTCGAGCTTTTCGGGCAGGTCGGCAATGATAGATTTATCGGTCTTGACCCGTCGCAGGATGAACGGCCCCGTCCGGTGCCGGAGCCGTTTGGCCGCCTGTTCATCGCTGCCCCGTTCGATTGGCCCGGCGTAAGTGCGCCGGAATTGGGTCTCGCTGCCGAGGTAGCCAGGGTTCAAAAAGTTTAGGATCGACCACAGCTCACTCAGACGGTTCTCGACGGGCGTGCCGGTCAGGGCGATGCGACTCGCTGCATGGAGCGCCTGCGCCGCTTGGGCCTGCTTGGTGGCGGCATTCTTGATATTCTGCGCTTCGTCCAGGATCACGGTAGACCACTCGACATCTAACAGGGTTTCCAGGTCACGCGCCAGCAGGGGATAACTGGTGACGACCACCTGGTGTTTTTTGATCTGTTTGCTGAAGGCTTTGCCAGTTTCACGCTCCGAGCCGTGATGGGCCATGACCTTGAGGTCTGGCGCGAAGCGGTTCAGTTCGCGCCGCCAGTTGCCGACCACCGAAGTCGGGCAGACGATCAGCGCGGGAGTCTTGACCTTCAGATCGTCGCGGGCGTGCAGAAGAAGGCTAATCGTCTGGACGGTCTTGCCAAGCCCCATGTCGTCGGCCAGGCAAGCGCCCAGGCCGAAACGCCGCATAAAGGCCAGCCACGAAAAGCCTCGTACCTGGTAAGGACGCAGTTGGCCGTGCAGCGAATCCGGCGGTGGGAGCAGATCGAGTTTGTTGGGCTGCCGCAGTGATTCGAGGAGCGATTTCAGCCAGCCAGTCAGTTCGATGCTGACGACGGGCTGGTCGCCATTTTGCGCAGCGGGGTCATCCAGGGCCATCTGGAGGGCGTCTTGAAGCCTGATCTGGTCGTGAGAGCGCTGGAAGAACTTGAGTGTGGCCTCCATCTGTCGCTCGTCAAGCGCGACCCACTGTCCGCGCAGCATGACCAGCGGCTGTTTGAGCGCCGCCAGCGCCTCGAACTCCTGGCGGGAGATAGGCTGCCCGCCGAGCATCACTTCCCATTCGTAATTGACCAGCGTGTCGAGTGTCAGCAGCGATTTCGCCGCGGTTTTGGGCGCTTTCACCTTCGCCCTGGCGCTCAGGGCCGAGCGGGCGCCGCCTGCCCACCAACGCGGCAGCAAGACGTTGAAGCCGCTCCCTTGCAGCAGCGGGGCGACTTCACGCAGAAAGAGATAGGCTTCCCCGCTGCGCAGCAGTGCCTGCGTGGGCGCAACGCCGCGCAGGCTGTCTTCAATCGGCGGGAACAGCCGCGCCGCGTAGCCAAGGCCGGTCAACAGACGTTCCTGGGGCTGGTCAAACCGTTCCTGCAAATAGGCAGAGTTCTCGCCCCGCCAGATTTGGTCAGCACGCACGATCAGGCTGGGATCGTCCCGCGCCTGTAAGAGATACTGTAAATGCCAGGGCTGGTCTTCGTCACCCGGCGCGTCCAGGCGAAAGGTGATTTTGAAGGCCGCGTTGCCTGCCACCTGCGCTGGTTTGGCCCAGGTTTGCCAGTCGGTAAACAGGCGGTCAGCCTGGATGCCTTGCAAGGCCACTCCGCGTTGATCGCCGGTCAGGGCTTTCAGCCATTTGCCACCAGGCGTGGCAGGCGCGCGCAGGGTCAGTCGGCGGGCGGCCTCCCTGGTAAGGCCATCCACCACCACCTGGACAAAACCGTCCAGCAGTCGAGCCGGGGGCAGTGCGGCTTCCGGGGAATCCACGGCGGCGCGACACAGCGGCGGCATGAGCGCGGCGAGTTCGCCGAAGTGCGCCGTATGTTCCACTTTCCACAACCCGATCAGTTGCCCATCCTGGCGATCCAGTGACGGCAGCACAGATTGCGCCGCCGCCAGTTCCAGTGCGTAGAGCGCCGCCTTGCGCCAGAACGCAATATCCGAACCCGGCGTGACGCCCGTTTGGGAAGGCAGTGCCAGCAGAAAATCCAGCGCCTCGGTTAGATCAAACGCAACGCCAGGGATTTTCCAGGCTTTGAAGGCCAGCTTACCGTCTGATTCATCTGGCGACGCTACGCCTTCGGCTTGCAATTCCGGCGAGGGCTGCGGCGCATTTGGCGTCGAGGGCAGCCACAACGTCGCCTCGGCTGCTGTGGCGCGCGTAGCAGGCGAGAAACTGGCGACCCACCCCACCAGCCAGTCCGTCGGCGCGGCGAAGGGATGGAGCGGCGTTCGCGCCTGCCGCCCACGTTTCTGCGGCATTTCTCCAGGCTCGACGATGCGCTCTGCCCAGACGAAGAAACGCCGTGTGCCAGGGCCAACTATTCCGTGGAAGATATTGCTCATGGCAAATCCCTGGAAAGGTGCCAAGCCAACTTTATCGCGGCGATTGTATCCACTCGGCGAGCCAGTATCAAACCGGACGGTCTATCTGCGGCGCACGCACTTTCCACCCTACACGCAAGATCGGCTACAATTTGGTTGGGAAAAACAAACAGGGGGCAAGTTATGCAAGTTTTCATTTGTTATGCGCGGGCTGATAAGCAATTTGCCAACCAGTTGGTCGAAGACCTGTCCGCCTACGATGTCAAAGTATGGATGGACATGCACAGCATCCCCACCGGCAGCAACTGGGACATGGAAGTACAGAAGGGCCTGGAACACAGCGACATTCTGCTCGTCCTGCTCTCGCCCGAATCCGCAGCCTCGCAGAACGTTGCCGATGAGTGGAGCTATTTCATCGAACACGACAAGCCGATCATCCCCCTCATGATCAAACCGTGCGAAGTGCCGTTCCGCCTTTCCCGGCGGCAGCGCGTGGACTTCACGATGGGTTACGAAAGCGGCTTCCAGGGCCTGCTTAAAGCCCTGGGATCGCCTGTGCTGCTCGATCCGGACAGCACACAGAAAGTCCGTCCGCCCGTTTGGGTAGACAAAAGCGTACCCGCGCCCGTCAAAGGAAAATCGGGTAGCTCAGCCAAAAGTGGAACGAAAGCGGGAGGCTATACTTCAACACCCGGCGCGCCTCCCGTCGGGCCAGAAATCGGGATCAAGACCTTCCCGGTGATCTGGGCGCCATCTTACAATTGGTACGGCGGCATGGGCAAACACGCGGAGCAGGGTGACATCATGATCAGCCGCCGGGAATTGCAGTTTGTGCCACGCGCCAGGCCAATCATCACCATTCCGCTGCACAGCCTGGTTTCGGCCAACATCGAGCGCTCGGTAGATCAGCATCTGAAGCTGGTCTATTACGGCCCGGACGGATCGTTCCAGTCACTGGTGCTGATGGGCGCACCGAAGAACCGCCGCAAGGAGATCACCACTGAGGTCTTGAACCTGCTCAAGCTGCTGAGCGGGCGCTCGCTGAGCTGATCGAACGAGGAGAAGATTGCCCTGCACAAAACCTCCCACCGACCGCAGAACTGAGTCATAATCTCCATGCTGGCCTATATTATCCTGGCAGGGAGTTTCTTATTATGGCAAAAGTAGAGGTTGCGTTGATTGGCCTTGACCGTCGCACGGTGTCGCTGGGCCTCGCGCTCAAAGCGCATGCCGCAAAAGCCGACGCGCGGCACTCATTTACCATCACAGGGTACGACGAAGACCCGTTCGCTGTCGAAACGGCGGAAAAACTCGGCGCTCTGGATCAGGTGGTGAGCGATCCGGCCCTGGCGGTGCGCGACGCCAACCTGGTTTATGTGGCGGTACCCTACCACGCCCTGAAGACGATCTTCCGAGAGATTGGCCCAACATGCAAACGCGGCGGTGTGGTCGTAGACCTGGCTCCCCTGAAGGAACCTTCCATCGGCTGGGCCAAGGAAACCTTCAAACGTGATACGGATGGCCTGTACGAAGTCTATCTCGTGGGGGCGAGCGTGATTGCCAACTCGGAACTGCTCGGCGATCCGCGCACAACGGCAGATGCGGCTAGTGCAGAACTCTTTGAGAACGCTACGTTGGCCCTGGGTCCAGCGCCGGATTGCCCGCCGGACGCCGTCGCGCTGGTCAGCGACCTGTCCACGTTGCTGAATATCAAACTGCGCTTCATGGATCCCGCCGAACACGATGGGGCCATCGCCGCGATGGAAGCGCTCCCGCTGCTGCTGCAACTTGCCATGTTCGAAAGCGTAAAGGCGTCACCCGGTTGGGAAGATCTGCAACACCTCGCCAACTCGCCGTTTGCGCTGGGTACCTTCCGTCTAGGCCTGGATGATCCTAAAGACGCGGCGCAGATGCTCAGCCTTAACCGCGCCAACAATGTTCGTGTCCTTGAGAATCTGATCGCGCAAGCCGGGGAAATCCTCGAAGTGCTGCGTACAGGCGACGGCGACACGCTGGAAGTTGCTTTTGAGCACGCGACTGAGGACTACGCTACCTGGGAACAGACTCGGCGCGCCAGCAAAATGTCGCTGCGGGAACAGCATCAATTGACCTCGCCTGGATTGCGGCTTTTTGGCTCGCTGCCTGGTCTGATCCGGGGTAAGAAAGGGTCGTAGAGCGTGGATAACTGGGAATGGAAAATAAAAAAGCCCGCAAATGCGGGCCAAAAAATACTATTCGATAAATAACTTTTACTAAATCTTTATATGCACCTAGTATAAGTTTATTTGTGCAGTGTGACAAGAGGGTAGGATCGAAAAACCTTTCAGGTTGGTGCCTAAAGTGCATTAAGGATTATTTTCACATTAATGGTTCTTAAGAATCAGCACAAATATTCTAGTAGCTAACAGGAGTTAACGTGGAATCCAAGACACAGTGGATTGAACAGGAGATAGCCAACCTCAAGGAACAAGGGCTATTTACGAATATTCGCACGTTACAAAGTCCGCAGGGCGCAACTCTAAAAGTAGACGGGAAGTCCGTTCTTAATTTTTCATCTAACAATTACCTGGGCCTCGCCAACGACCCGCGCCTGATCGATGCAGCGCGAAAGGCGATGGAACATTACGGGATCGGCCCTGCGGCGGTGCGCAGCATTGCGGGAACGATGGACATCCATCTTGAGCTAGAAAAGAAGTTGGCGGCCTTCAAGGGAGTCGAGGCTGCGGTCACTTTCCAGAGCGGTTTCAATGCCAATCTCGCCACGATCCCGGCGCTGGTGGGCAAGGGCGACGTGATCTTCTCGGACGAGCTAAACCACGCCAGCATCATTGACGGCGCGCGTCTGAGCCGGGCCGACATCGTGCGCTTTGCCCACGCAGACCCCGCCGATCTGCGCAAACAGATTCAGGAGACAAAAACGGAGGGCCGCCGACTGATCATCAGCGATGGCGTGTTCAGCATGGATGGCGATATCGCGCCGCTGCCGGAACTGTATCAGGTGGCCGCCGAAAACAACATTCTGTTCATGGTGGACGACGCGCACGGCGAAGGTGTCCTGGGCCGGGGCGGGCGCGGAATCGTGGATCACTTCGGGCTGCACGGCAAGGTTGACGTCGAAGTCGGGACGATGAGCAAAGCCTTCGGCGTAGTGGGTGGCGTCGTCGCCGGGAAGCAGATCATCGTGGATTGGCTGCGCCAGCGCGGGCGGCCTTTCCTGTTCAGCAGTGCCATGACGGTTCCCGACGTGGCCGCGTGCAGCGCCGCCGTGGACATCCTGCAATCCAGCACGGAACTGGTAGACCGGCTGTGGCACAATGCCGAATTGTTCCGCAAAGAGATGCAGGCGATGGGCTTTGATACAGGTAAGTCGCAAACGCCCATTGTGCCGATCATGCTGGGCGAGGCGCCCCTGGCTCAGCAGTTCAGCCGCCGGTTGTTTGAACAGGGCGTCTTCGCGATGGCAATCGGCTACCCGACGGTGCCGCAGGGCAAGGCGCGCATTCGTGTGATGAACAGCGCCTCGCACAGCCCGTCGGATTTGGAGCAAGCGCTTGAAGTGTTCCGGGGCGTGGGGAAGGAATTGGGGGTGATTCGATAGCAATGGTTCATGAACTCTGCATTTGTTGTTTAGCATCGTGCGGGGTCGAGATAACGCTGTATTTGCGCAAAACCTAACCAGTGACAGATTAGCAAATTGTTGCTCATACGGACGGTTAAGTCGTCTCCCGGAGCATATATCGTCAAGTCCACATTGCTTTGCGGACTGAGTTTATCCGCCACGTCTGCGCACAGCAACGATCTTCGATAGCAGATCGTAACCGTCACGACGCTTATTCCTTGCCCTTCGGAAAACCGATTACCTGCTGCAAAATCGGGAGGTTCCACGAATTGTGCAAGATTGCCCATTTCTAGGCTATTCAGGAGATTTAATCTGGCAGAGTCAAGAGGTGGGTATCCAGTAGGTGGTCCAGATCTTCGATAAAGGCCGACTGAGTCGACCAGGGGATCAGAGCCGCCGCCGGGACCAAGGAGCACGACCGCCTCTTCGGAATAAAACTCAACGTAGCTATTGATATTGGCAGAGGGCTGTTTGATCATCTCTTTGCTAAAGGGATGTCTCGCCAGAATCGTGATCGCGTCACTCATAGTCGTCCACCCTGGTTGAATGCCAAGCAAGCAGGGCGTTTTGCATTGAATGCCATCCGGGTTATCAAATACCCACTTGAGCGTGTTGGTCTGGGTTGAACCGACGAGGCGCGCGGCGAGGATAAGGGTCGAAACCAGAAAGACCAGTAAGGCGCACAAACTCACGAAACCCCTGCGAGTTTGCGCGCCAGTTGCTTGCATTACTGCCCCTGCACTGTCGCCACGGCCTCGATCTCGACCAGGATACCCATTGGCAGATCAAGGTTGCCGACGGTAGTGCGGGCTGGTGGAGCGTCCTTGAAAAACTGCGCATAGATTTTGTTCATGGCCTGGAAATCGGTGATCGCATGGAGATACACGGTCGTCTTGACGATATGCTCAAGCGAGGTGCCTGCCGCTTCCAAAATGGCCTTGAGATTGGCGAAGACCTGGCGGGTCTGCTCTTCCACACCACCCTCGATAATCTTGCCGGTGGCAGGAACAATCGGGCCTTGCCCGGCGGTATACACGAACCCGTTGGCGACAATGCCCTGCGAATACGGGCCAATTGCCTTTGGCGCCTGATCGGTCTGGATAACGTGGCGAGTCATGAGTGTTTATTCTCCTGTTGGGTTGGCTGCATTCTAAATGAAGTTCGAGGGTCGTTGCGGAGCGCCAGCGTGATGCGGTTGCGGTGGCGCTCGGATAGACCGTCTGGCAGTGCGTTGACGGCAAAATAGCGCACGTCGAGGGATTCCTCATCGTTGATGTGCGGTTCACCGCTCACCACTTTGCAGGCGAAGACGATGACCATCACCAGCGCTTCGTCTCCATTCTCGTAGCGGACAAAATAGTCAGGCCCGCTTTCCACTGAAATAATCCGCTCAGGCAGGACGTTGACGCTG
>DATGFK010000028.1:0-2051 GCA_035309185.1 Aggregatilineales bacterium | reverse complement strand
AGAAAGGCAATCTTACCACACAGGGTTGCCGCGATGGTTATCAATCAGATCGAAGGTGTTGCCATAGATGTACTGGCGACCGCCGCCTTCGGTGAAATCGCGGGGGAAGCCGAGATCTATCTTGCTGACCTCGTCCAGCCGCTTGATGTGTTCGTCGTCCAGCGTGCATTTCAGGCTGTCCAGGTTGTCCTGGAGCTGCGTGAAATTTCGCGCGCCAAGGATCGGAATGAATTCGGCGCGGCTCTGCTGGCGAATCCAGTTCACGCAGACCTGGGTTTTGGTCATGCCCGACTCGGCGGCAACGGCGGCGACAGTGTCCACGATGGCCTGCGTCTGCGTCGCAATTTGCACGTCGGATTTATCGCGGCGCGTCTGCTCCGTACTGCCTGGGCTGTACTTGCCCAGCAAAATGCCCTGTCCCAGGATTCCCCAGGGCAGCACGGCCATATCGAACAGTTTCGCCATCGGGATCTCGGCGCGTTCGGCATCGCGGCGGTTGAGCGCATAGGGAAGCTGCAAGCCTACAAAGCGCGACCAGCCGCGCAGATCGGCCATCGTGTTAGCCGCGCTCACGATGTAGGCGGGCGTGTCCGAAAAGGCGATGTAATTGACTTTGCCCTGCTGCACGAGGTCGTGCATTCCCTCCACCACTTCTTCCAGCGGGGTCATGTGATCCCAGACGTGAAGATATAGCAGATCAATGTAGCCCGTTTGGAGGTGCTTCAGGCTGCGCTCGACAGAGCGGCGCATATTCTTGCGGCTGTTGCCGCCCCCGTTGGGATCGTCGGGATTGGTGGTCAGGCTGAACTTGGTCGCCAGCACAAAATGATCGCGATCCGCCTTCAGCAGATCGCCCAGGATCGTCTCACTTTGCCCGTTTGTATAGTTGACTGAAGTGTCTACAAAATTGCCTCCCGCCTCGGCAAACAGGTCAAACTGCTTTTTGGATTCCTCAGCAGTGGCGCCCCAGCCCCAGGCATCGCCAAAGGTCATCGTCCCCAGGCATAATTCAGAAACGCGAACGCCGCTCCGTCCCAGCAACTTGTAGCGCATCAGGCTTTCCCTTTCGTGACTTTACAAAATCAAGTGACGGCAGACTATAGCAAATCGAAAATTCCGAGGCAATACTTCGCGGCAATTTGCGCCAATTCTACTCGCAGCTAAAATGGTGGCAGCGAGATCTACTTTTTCATAGAGAGGGGACGCAATGGCCGACTCGACGCGCAGCCAGCTTGAGCAAGCCTACAAATTGATCCAGCAAGAAGACCTGGACGGTGCTCTTGCGATCCTGCGCCCGGTAGTCAAGTCGCAGCCGAACAACGCCGATGCCTGGTGGCTCGTGGCAAACGCGGTTTCGGAACCCAAAGAGGCTTACGACGCGCTCAACAACGTCATTCGGCTGAAGCCAAGACACGCGGAAGCCCGCGACCTGCTCAACAAACTGACCGAACAGTTCCCGGCCCTGGCCTCCACGGAACCCAGCGGCTTCGAGTCAGGCGGGGCCAGCTTTGACGACCTGTTCGGCGCAGCGCCGTCGGCGCCCGCCGCCACTGCCTCGCCCGATAATCGGTCGTTCTCCTCCTCAGACCTGGATTCGCTGCTGGGCAGCGACCCTGGCGCCCCGGACACCTTTGCTTCCAGCCCTGCCGGGGACGACTTCTTCGCCGCCGAAGATCCGTTTGCCGCTACCGGCCCCATGTTCGCCCAAGACGAGGCACTGGTGGAGGGTGGCAAGGGCGGAAAGCCCGCCAAAGCCGCCAAGGTTGCTAAAGCGCCCGGCGCTATCAAACCGCGCCGTGAGGAACGCCCGAAGCCCGTGCGGATTGCCCCGGAAGCCGCCCTCGCCGATCCTTTTGAACTGGAACGGAAGGCCAACAGCCGCCCGCATCCCTTCATGATCCTGACCACCGTGCTGGTCATTGCCGTGCTGGTCGGGGCCGTCGCGGCGGGCGCGTACTTCCTGGGTCTGTTCGGCAAGCCCGCCGATACCACAACGCAACTGAGCGCAGCGATGAATACGGCCATCGCTCAGACCGATGCTCAGCTCAAGG
>DATGFK010000027.1:0-5894 GCA_035309185.1 Aggregatilineales bacterium | reverse complement strand
AATACGGCGCGAGTCCAGGTACGTTCGCGAATATCTTTCGCCAGCTTGAGGGAAATTGCGTTCAAAAAAATGCGCTTCCACCAATGCCGCCGATTGAAGGCATCTTTCGCCATAAGCCATAGGATTTGACGCCGACCCGGCCAGGGGTTTATCACCGATATAATGGCATCCTGATGTCCCTGTGCCCGGCTGCGCGAATACAGATAAGCGCGACTTTCCCGTGCCTGGCCTACGATGTGCGTAACAACGGCTGCCGGTTGGTAGTAGACGAGGCCACCATTTCGTCTTATCCGCCTGAGAATTTCCGCATCTTCGCCAGGATTCTGTTGGTTTCCGAATAACCCTAGGCTCGTATTGAAGCGATAGGCACGTGCTAGCTCGATGGGAAACGCAAAATTGCCGCTATTGACCATCTTCACAATCTTCAGGTTGCTGCCATAGTCGAGACGTCCCAGCATCCCCAGAAGTTCGTCAGGCATCCACGAGGGTTGCTGCTGTGTCCATTTAATCCTCAACTGCCCGCCGACTACTGATGGCGTGGGCTTCGCTACATCAAATGCGCCGATCAGTGCTGCGAGCCAGCCTGGCTCCACGATTTCATCATCGTCTATGAATGCAATAAACGGCGTTGTTACGGCGTCTAATGCGCGATTTCTCGCAAACGTAATACCTTGTTGGCTTTCCAGAACATAGTCAACTGGGATAGGCGCATTTTGAATTGACCGAATTGCTTCCTGTGTCCCATCTGTCGAAGCGTTATCAACAACCAGGATTCCGAATGCAAAGTCGGTTATTTGGGCGAAGACCGATTCCAGGGTCTTTTGGAGCGACTGGCAGCGATTATAGGTGCAGATAGCGACGGTAACACGCTTTTGCACGCTGCTTATATCCTGGGCAGGACAGTCGGCCCATGCGAGTGTACAATGGTCGTGCGCAGTGCATCGTTGTCTGGCAGCGCTGAAGGTCGCCTGACGGCCAATCCTTTTAACGACATCAACAAACTCCGGCGCTTTGCCAACACGGACAGCCGCGCCCTGCGCAGCCATTCCGCCCGCTCAAAACCAAAAAGTTGTATCAGCCGCTGGTAGCGTGGGCCCTCCGGCATAAACGCCGGGTCTAGGTCGAGGACTTGTTTGATCAAGTCCCGGAATAGTGCCCGGTCTTCGGGAAATATCCGTCGGGCAACCCCGAAATAACGCGCGGCAAGAAGCTGCTTGCGGCTTTCCGTTAAGACACTTTTTGTTTCCAAAGTGCGCTTGATCTTTCCCAAGACCTGTAATTCCGCCTGTGTCCGCGTGAAGTTAGAACGCTTACTGACGCGGACGGCGTTGTCCAGGATAGCTCGGTACCATCCCACTGAATCTGATCCTGTCCTCACATGTCCAAACTTGGCGCCGGTCAGGGCTACATCGCTCACAAACCCAAAGTCTGTCAGTGTGGTCAAAGAGGTATCCCAGGCAAGCCCACGCAAGTGCTCTGTACGGAACAGATAGGCAAACGGTGGGCACCACCAGTCAATGATCATTGCATCAATCGCATCCTGGATATCCTCCATCCTATATAGCCACCGTCTGTCATGCCCAGAAGCGGTTCGCGCCACATATCCCCAGTCAGAATAACACATCGTAATATCTGGATGGCTGTCCAAATACGCAATCTGCGCCGCCATGCAGTCTGGATCAAGTAGATCGTCATCGTCGAGAAAATTGATGTAACAACCGGTGACGTGACTGAGGGCCGTGTTTCTCGCCGCTGCTGGCCCGCAGTGATCGGCAATCACGACCTGAAAAGGCGCATGAAGCGTTTGCAGAAATTCAGCAGTACCATCGGTGCTGCCGTCGTCCACGATGATGACTTCGTATGAGCATCGAAGCTTATCGGCGAATGAATTAATGGCCTCTTTGAGCAAGGACACGCGATTATAAGTCGGAATGACAATGGAGAGTTTTGGCGTGTTCATAGCAAAATCATCGGCTCTGTTTGACAGTATTGGGCTTTATCCAGGCAAAAATCTTCTCGGCAGTTTCTAAGGATGTAAAGCCGCAGAGCGACAACAGTAGCAGTCGAGCGATTCTTCCCTTCTTTTGCAATTTGAAAGCCGCCATAAAATGTTTGCGAGCCTCGGCGACCTCGCCATATTTCCATAGTTTGGACGCCAGCACGTGATGGCGGTCGGCCAGGGCGTCGTCCAGGTTGAGCAGGTTCCTCGGAATCGGTAAGGCCCTGAGGTCTTCATAGGCTTTCAGGCGGCAATAAGCAATCAAGGTCTCCTGTTTGGACAGGCTGCCCGGTGTGTCGCGGTACCACGCCAGCGCCTTTGGAATGTGTCCGAATAAGACCCCATTCGCAGCCAGGTTAACCCAAAAGAACCAGTCTTCAACAACTGCCAACTGTTCGTTAAACCCGCCCAATCGCTCAACGGTTGGACGGGCGATTAAGGCACAGGCAGGCACGAAATAACTTGCAGATTGCTTGATCAGGCGTTGAAGAATCTCACCTTCGGGCATTTCCCAGTTAGGCCGTTGAATGACGCTCCGTCCAGTCAGGTCTGGAGTACGCACTTCGTAGTCCGTATAGACGACGCCAAATTCCGGGTGCTCCGCGAAAGTGGTGAGGCATTCTTCGATCTTGGAAGGTAGCAGGACATCGTCGGCGTCCAAGAATTGCAGAAATTGTCCGTGTGCCTCTCCCCAGCCGCGATTTCTCGCGCTGGCAACGCCGCGATGGTCTTGATAAATATACCTGGCTTCAGGGAAAGCGCGGACAACTTCACTGGTATCATCGCCAGAGCCATCATCCACGACCAATATTTCAAAATTGGTATGAGTTTGCGCCAGGCAGCTCTTGATGGCGTCGGGAAGATACTGTGCATAGTTATAGCAGGGAATAATGATGCTGACGAGTGGCGTTAACATTGGTTCAATTGAGTGCAATACCTTTTGAGATTGGCGTCTAATCTCGGCGGATGTGATTGTTCGTTAATTTGTTAACAACCCAGCATAGGCTAACAAATTCTAATTGGAACTACCAATCTTGCCTGATGATCTGAAGCAGTTGTTTGTTTGTTCGTGCTGTCGAAGTAGCCAACTTGATTGCGGTATAATTCACTTTAACGGCGCTACCTGAATTTCGTTACTTTGCTTGAATGTCCCTGAGCTAGAATCTGCTGACTTTTTCCAAGCCGGATGGAAAATTTCCAGTATACTGTGTAGGAATCATAGATCAACTCAACCTCTGAGGAGCATTGAAAACCTTGAAGCTCAATTCTATCTCCCATCGCATCGTCGCACTTGCGGTCGGATTATTCCTGGCGGGCTGCGGCACCGTGGCGACGCCCGCGCCCCAGAACACATTCGCAACCACCATCCCTGCCACACAGGAAACACAAGCTGCGACAGTCGCAGCAACGGTCGCAATAACCCTCGCGCCGACGCAAGCCGTGACAATTGCGGCAACGGAAGTGTCAACCACTGCACCAACCCAGGCACCAACGCTAACTGTAACGCAGGCCGGGACAGAAGCGGTGATGGCGGCTACCGCAGCAGGCACGACCGCCAGTGTTGCGCAAAGCAGCCAGACCACCTTTGTCCTGGCCGATGTGGGCAGCACCCCGACACAATCCATCAAGACATTCCAGCCGTTGGCGGACTATTTGCAGGCAAAGCTCGCGCCTGTCGGCATCAAAACTGTCACGATCAAGGTTGCGCCGGATTTTGACACCATCGCGAAGTGGCTCAAGGACGGCGAAGTGGACATGTTGTTCCAGACGCCTTACCCGGCCATTTTGCTGGAAAACGCCGTCGGGGCCAAGACCATCTTGCGCCGCTGGCGAGGTGCAGTACCCCAGTACCACACGGTTATCTATGCCCGTGCCGACAGCGGTGTGAAAACCCTGGATGACCTCAAGGGCAAAGTCCTGGCTGTGCAGGACAAATTCTCGACTTCCGCCTACATGCTGCCCCTGTCTTACATTCTGAGCAAGGGCGACAAAATTATGTCGCTCAGCGACCCCTCCGCCAGCGTACCGTCCGACACGATAGGCTATGCCGCCAGCAATAGTGACGACAATACCATTCAGTGGGTGATCAGTGGCAAGGTCACAGCAGGCGTATCGGAACAGGCGACTTTCGATGCAATACCCGATGCGACGCGCAGCCAGTTGGTGATCCTGGGCACGACCGGAGATGTCCCACGCGGCGTGGTCATGGTGACGCCCAAAATGGACCCCGTACTGCTCGACGCACTCAAGAGCGTATTGACCAGTATGGATAAATCCGACGACGGGCTGGCGGTTCTGAAGAAAACTCAGAACACTGCCCACATTGACGAACTTCCTGGCGGGCCAGACGCGGCGCTCGCAGAGGCGCGCAGGCTGACGAAATTGCTCCAGGACGCAGTAGGAAACTAGATGTTACCGTGGAGAGGCTGGTCGCTGGCCGCCAAACTCAGCATTATCTTTACCTCGCTGATCCTGATGATCATTGTTGTAACGACGCTGATCTCGCTGACGCGCCAGCAGGAGTCGTTACGCAATGATATGCAGACGCAGGCCGAAACGCAGCTCAACACGCTGATCGGCGCGGGAAGCGATGCGCTGTACCGGCTTGACGCCCAGCGGCTGCAATTGATCATGGACGGGCTGGCAGGCAACAAGGCGGTTGCCTTTGGCCGCTTTTATGACCCGGATGGGCGTGTTGTGGCCGATGCGTACCATCCCGAAGCGCGCTTCACTACGGCCATTGATCCCTTTGGCACGACGCTCGTCAGCAGCGACACGACGGTCTTTGAATGGCAGCCAGATATGTTGCTGGCGGGAAAAGCCGTCGTGGCTGGCAAACAACGCTTCGGCGCGTTGAGTATCGGTCTGCCGACTGCCTCGCTGGACACACAAATCTCTCAGGTGCGCACGCAGGGCCTGGTAACGGCTATCCTGGCCGGACTGTTCGGCCTGATCCTGACGTTGTTCGTCAGCCAGTCTATAGTCCGCCCGGTTCGCGCATTGACCGAACTGAGCCGCCGGGTGAGCGGGGGCGACCTGACGCAGCAGATCGCGATCAGCGGGGACGTCCATGAGGGCGATGAACTGGCTGTGCTGTCCAGGGATTTCAACGGCATGATTGTGAAACTGCGCGAGACCATCAACAGCCTGAATCAACACGCCGAAGAACTTCGTCAGAGCGAACTGGCTCTCCGGGCAGCGAAAGAAGCCGCAGAGAGCGCCAATACAGCCAAGAGCGCCTTTCTCGCCAACATGAGCCACGAGCTGCGCACGCCCTTAAACGCTATCCTGGGCTTTACGGGCGTCCTGAAGGCGGGGATGCTCAAAGATGCCAATCCGCTGTCTCCCACGCAGCTTGACCGGCTCAATACCATTGACGCCAACGGCCAGCACCTGCGCAACTTGATCAACGACATCCTGGACATCGCCAAGGTCGAGGCCGGGCGTATGACGGTTATGGTAACTGAAACGCATCCCCGCGATTTCATGGCCGACATCGTGAAGTCTATGAACTCCCTGGCGACTGCCAAAGGTCTCAACCTGAGCCTTGAAGTCTCCCCTGAAGTGCCAGAAGTTTTGTTTTGCGACGCCCGAAAGATCCAACAGATCGTCACGAACCTGGTCGGCAACGCCATCAAGTTCTCGGCAAAGGGCAGCGTGCAGGTTCGCATTTCTAAACCGGATGTCAAGACGTGGCAGATCGCTGTCCACGATACCGGCATCGGGATTCCACCGGATGCGATTGCCTTCATCTTCGACAGCTTCCGCCAGGTAGACCAGAGTTATCAACGCGAATACGAAGGCACAGGGCTTGGCCTGGCGTTGGTCAAGAGTATGACCGAACTCCTGCATGGGACAGTCTCGGTTGACTCGAAAGTCGGTGAGGGCAGCACTT
>DATGFK010000026.1:0-4323 GCA_035309185.1 Aggregatilineales bacterium | reverse complement strand
GCGCCGACGGTGCTCCAGCGATCCGTGGTGTTCTGCGTGTCAATCAGCACGCGAGTGTAAGAAGCCGAGCCGTTGTGTCCGTCCAGGATGCGCACTTTGTAGTCGGCCAGGTGGAAGTCCGCGATGCGCGGGTAGCTCGGTTCGAGCGCCTTACGTAACGCCAGGTCCAGGGCATTGACCGGCCCGTTGCCTTCGGCAGCCGTGTGCATGATCTCGCCATTCACAGCGAGTTTTACGGTGGCTTCGGCCAGCAGGCCACGCCCCCGGCGGTTTTCGACCACCGCCAGGAAGTCAATCAACTCGAAGGGCGGCTTGTAATCGGGCTGGGCGCGCTTGAGCATCATGGCGACAGACGCCTCGGCGCCCTCGAACTGGTAGCCCAGGTTTTCCAGGCGTTTGATCTCGTCCAGCACCTGGCGCGCTTCCGCGCTGGAAATGTCCATACCGAATTCTTCAGCCTTGCTCAACACGTTGCCGCGCCCGGACAGATCCGACACGACGACGCGCATTTCATTGCCGACCAGCGCCGGGTCAATATGCTGGTAAGACAGTACGCTGCGACGCATGGCCGCCACGTGGATTCCGCCCTTGTGGGCAAAGGCGCTGCGTCCCACGTAAGCCAGGTGATTATCCGGCTGCAAATTGGCGATCTCCGCGACGGTGCGGGCCACGTGGGTAAGCTCCTTGAGGCTGCCTTCTTGCAGGCAGCGATAGCCCATCTTCAGCGCGAGATCGGGCACGATGCTGCACAGGTTGGCGTTGCCACATCGCTCGCCGTAGCCGTTGATCGTTCCTTGTACCATACGGGCGCCGCTGCGTACACCAGCCAGGGTGTTCGCGACCCCCAGTTCGCCATCGTTGTGCGTGTGGATTCCGAGCCGCGTGCCGGGCAGGGCTGCCGCCACTTCTGCCACGATCCGCTCGACTTCCCAGTACATGGTGCCGCCGTTGGTATCACACAGCGTGACCCAATCCGCCCCGCCGTCTACGGCTGCCTGCAACGTTTGCAGAGCGTAGGCGGGATCGGACTTGTAGCCGTCGAAGAAATGTTCGGCATCGTAGACGACTTCTTTGCCTAGCGATTTCAGATAGGCCAGGGATTCGCGGATGATGCGGCGATTCTCCTCTGGCGTGGTGCGCAGCACTTCGTGGACGTGCAGCAGCCACGACTTGCCGACGACAGTCACTACCGGCGTTTGCGCGTCCACCAGTGCCTTAATGTTTTCGTCGTCTGCGGGCTGGCTGTCCACACGGCAGGTCGCTCCAAACGCCGCGATACGAGCGGTTTTAAGGGATAATTGCTGTACTTCCTGGAAATAAGCGGCATCTTTGGGGTTGGAGCCGGGCCAGCCGCCTTCGATATAGGCGACGCCCAGGTCGTCGAGGAGGCGCGTCACCTTGAGTTTGTCCTCAAGGCTGAGGGATAGCCCTTCTCGCTGCGTGCCGTCACGCAGAGTCGTGTCGTAAACCTGGACGAGGTTTACGTCCGCCTCGTCGGCTTGCGCGCCCTCTGCGGCCTGCTCTTGATGATCTTTCACCTGTACGCTTTGTACTGTCGTCACGACTTGCATCTCCTGTTATTGTCGGGCTGTGAATCCCTCACCCCCAACCCCTCGCCCGTACACGGGAGAGGGGAGGCAAAATTGACAAATAGCCGTCGGTTCCCCTTCGCCCATTCTTATGGGCGAAGGGGGTAGGGGTTGAGGGATCTCTACTCGCCTGCCGCCACGCGGATCGTGGCCGATTCGCCTTCCGGCGTGAGGCCAGCGCCTCCGGTTGCCACCAACATCCGGTTCAGTGCGGCCAGGTATGCTTTTGCGCTGGCAACCACGATGTCCGGGTCCGCGCCATGCCCGCCGAACGTCTGGTATTCTCCATCTTTCGTGCAGATTCGCACGGTCACTTCGCCCAAGGCATCAATGCCTTCCGTGATGGCGTGGACGGCAAATTCCAGCAGGCGGTTGGGCGCTTTCACTATCTTGTCAATGGCGCTGTAGCTGGCATCCACCGGCCCCGTGCCGATCCCGGCCTCGACATAAATCTGGCCGTCCGGGCCTTCCAGCTTGATCGTGGCCGTCGGCATCCCGATCTGGCCGCACGTGACCTGCATTCCGCGCAGCTTGTAGACTTCCTGTGGCCCTTGCAATTGATCGGCAAGAAGCGCCTCCAGGTCGGCGTCGGTGATGTGCTTCTTGCGATCCGCCACGTCCTTGAAGCGCGTGAAGGCCGCCTGAATCTCTTCGTCGCTCAACTGGTAGCCCAGGTCGCGCAGGCGAACCTTGAAGGCATGGCGTCCGCTGTGTTTGCCCAGTACCAGTCGGCTCTCGGACAGACCCACCGACTCCGGGCGCATGATCTCGTACGTCGAATGGTGCTTCAGTTGTCCGTCCTGGTGGATTCCGGCCTCGTGCGCGAAAGCGTTGGCCCCGATGATGGCCTTGTTGGGCTGGACACTGATGCCCGTGTAGTTAGCTACCAGCCGACTGGTGCGTGAGAGCATTTCGGTACGGATAGCAGTGTGCAGGGCGTAGAAGTTTTCGCGGGTGTTGATCGCCATGACCACTTCTTCGAGGGCCGTGTTGCCCGCCCGCTCGCCGATGCCGTTAATGGTGACTTCGGCCTGGCGCGCGCCTGCCATCAGACCGGCCAGGGTGTTGGCGGTTGCCATGCCCAGGTCGTCGTGGCAGTGTACCGACCAGATGATGTTCTCGCCCTTGCCGCCCGGCGTATTCTCGATCAGGTACTGGATCAAATTGCCGTATTCGGCAGGAGTCATGTAGCCTACGGTATCGGGGATGTTGAGCGTCGTTGCGCCTTCTTCGATAGCGACGGCGCATACCCGTGACACGTACTCCGGGTCGGATCGCCCGGCATCCATCGGGCTGAATTCAATATCCGCGCAAAAGGAACGGGCATAACGTACCATCTCGCGTGCTTTTTCCAGCGCTTCCTCGCGGGTCATGTTCATTTGATATTTCAAGTGAATATCGGAGGTCGAGAGGAAGGTATGAATGCGAGGCTTGGCGGCGTACTGCACCGCTGCCCAGGACTGCTCAATGTCAGTTTTGACGGCGCGAGCCAGCCCGCAGATAATCGGGCCATCGGACTTGCCTACGTCCTCCGCGATTCGGCGTACCGCCTCCAGGTCGTCGGGTGAGGCAGCCGGGAACCCGGCCTCGATGATGTCTACACCCATCTCGGCCAGGTGGCGGGCGATCTCCAGCTTTTCCGCGCTGGTCAGCGAAGCGCCCGGCGATTGCTCGCCATCGCGCAGGGTGGTATCGAAAATGCGAACGTGGTTACGTACATCACTTTCCATGTCGGAATTTCCTTCCTGTGTCTCCAATTGCTTGAATCAGAAGCCAGACGTAAACGATCCGAATTGATCTGTTCACAACGAAATATTCCGCTAAGGCCATCGAGGCCATCGTCGGTCATCTCCGACACCACCCCCTTTCGTCGCTGAAAATATCGGTATTCCCCTCACCCCTTGTGGGATAGAGGGGTTGTTTTACGCTTGCTGCGCCTGGCTCTCATACACCGCCGTAAAATGCTCGACGGTGGGAAACGGCTCGTAAAAGTGATGCGTCAGGCGCTTCCATTCCTGGAAGGCGGGCGACTGCCGGAAGCCCACCACATGGTCTTCCAGCGTTTCCCACTGGATCAGCATGAGGTAGCGATCCGCCGTCTCGACGCACTTGCGTAGCTCATGGCGAATGTAGCCATGTGAGGCTTCAACGAACGGCGAAGCCTGCGCGAAAGCCTTCTCAAACTCCGCCGACTGCCCGGCCCTGATGTTCAATATTGCGCACTCAAGAATCATACGATCACAGGGCCGGATCGTAATCGTCGAGGCGTTTGGGCTTGATGAAAGGCATCATCTCGCGCAGTTCAGCGCCCACTTCCTCAATCATGTGAGAGCGTTCGCGCTGGCGTTCCTGGCTGAACCAGGGCCGTCCATTCTTGTTCTCGTCGATCCATTTCTGGGCGTAGGTGCCATCCTGGATCTCGGACAGCATCTTGAACATCTCGCCCTTGGTGTTTTCGTCCACGAGCCGCGCGCCGCCAGTGTAGCCACCGTGTTCGGCGGTATCCGATACCGAGTACCACATGTAGTTGAGGCCGCCCTGGTACATCAGGTCTACGATCAGCTTGAGTTCATGCATACACTCGAAGTACGCGATCTCCGGCTGGTAGCCCGCTTTCACAAGCGTCTCAAAGCCCGCCTTGACGAGCGCCGATACGCCGCCGCACAATACGGCCTGCTCGCCGAACAGGTCAGTCTCGGTTTCCTCGGCGAAGGTCGTCTCGATGACGCCGGCG